>NZ_CP033922.1:1315000-1615000 GCF_003815715.1 Chryseobacterium sp. G0162
TCTTTTCCTCCGGGTACTTAGATGTTTCAGTTCTCCGGGTTTGCTCCTCTTACGAGGTGACTGGTCTTCAACCAGCCGGGTTGCCCCATTCGGACATCTGCGGATCAATTCGTGTGTGC
The DNA here is from genome assembly GCF_003815715.1 of Chryseobacterium sp. G0162. Classification (NCBI taxonomy): domain Bacteria; kingdom Pseudomonadati; phylum Bacteroidota; class Flavobacteriia; order Flavobacteriales; family Weeksellaceae; genus Chryseobacterium; species Chryseobacterium sp. G0162. The sequence goes on from NZ_CP033922.1 coordinate 1,315,120, forward strand.
CAATCCCCGCAGCTTTTCGCAGCTTACCACGTCCTTCGTCGCCTCTGAAAGCCTAGGCATCCGCCATACGCCCTTAACGATTTCTTTCCTAATATTAAATTAGTTCAGTATTTTTTGATAAACTCTCGTCTATCGATATTTTTATAAACTCGGCACTCGAAAGTGCTCGGTTATCTCTTTGTGATGTCTTTACCGTTAATGTCAATGATCTTTATCTATTTCTGATCTAATTCGCAAATATTGTTTTTGGCTCTATTTGCTTTTTTAAAATTAAACCATCGATGTGGAGAATAAGGGAGTCGAACCCTTGACCTCCTGCGTGCAAGGCAGGCGCTCTAGCCAGCTGAGCTAATTCCCCCTCTAGTAGACTTCAGATTTTAGATCTCAGATTACAGACTTTATTGTCTGACATCTGATGTCTTATATCTTCCCGTCTTATAATTAGTAGTCTCGGGCAGGCTCGAACTGCCGACCTCTACATTATCAGTGTAGCGCTCTAACCAGCTGAGCTACGAGACTTCATTATTAATTTTAAATTTTAAATTGAAAATTTTAAATGATTCTTTAAATCTAAAATCTATAATTTATAATCTAAAATCTCTCTATCCCTTTACTAATTTCTAGTGGGTTTTGTATTTTTAATATAATCAACCAAACAAAAAACTAAAGCTTGAACTTTAAGTAAGTTCTGTATCTTGCGATACTAATTTTTTTATCGTCTAACGACGCTCTAAAATGAGATGTTCCAGCCGCACCTTCCGGTACGGCTACCTTGTTACGACTTAGCCCTAGTTACCTGTTTTACCCTAGGCAGCTCCTATTACGGTCACCGACTTCAGGTACCCCAGACTTCCATGGCTTGACGGGCGGTGTGTACAAGGCCCGGGAACGTATTCACCGCGCCATGGCTGATGCGCGATTACTAGCGATTCCAGCTTCATAGAGTCGAGTTGCAGACTCCAATCCGAACTGAGACCGGCTTTCGAGATTTGCATCACATCGCTGTGTAGCTGCCCTCTGTACCGGCCATTGTATTACGTGTGTGGCCCAAGGCGTAAGGGCCGTGATGATTTGACGTCATCCCCACCTTCCTCTCTACTTGCGTAGGCAGTCTCACTAGAGTCCCCAACTTAATGATGGCAACTAGTGACAGGGGTTGCGCTCGTTGCAGGACTTAACCTAACACCTCACGGCACGAGCTGACGACAACCATGCAGCACCTTGAAAAATGTCCGAAGAAAAGTCTATTTCTAAACCTGTCATTTCCCATTTAAGCCTTGGTAAGGTTCCTCGCGTATCATCGAATTAAACCACATAATCCACCGCTTGTGCGGGCCCCCGTCAATTCCTTTGAGTTTCATTCTTGCGAACGTACTCCCCAGGTGGCTAACTTATCACTTTCGCTTAGTCTCTGATTCCGAAAAACCAAAAACGAGTTAGCATCGTTTACGGCGTGGACTACCAGGGTATCTAATCCTGTTCGCTCCCCACGCTTTCGTCCATCAGCGTCAGTTGTTGCTTAGTAACCTGCCTTCGCAATTGGTGTTCTAAGTAATATCTATGCATTTCACCGCTACACTACTTATTCCAGCTACTTCAATAACACTCAAGACCTGCAGTATCAATGGCAGTTTCACAGTTAAGCTGTGAGATTTCACCACTGACTTACAGATCCGCCTACGGACCCTTTAAACCCAATAAATCCGGATAACGCTTGCACCCTCCGTATTACCGCGGCTGCTGGCACGGAGTTAGCCGGTGCTTATTCGTATAGTACCTTCAGCTACTCTCACGAGAGTAGGTTTATCCCTATACAAAAGAAGTTTACAACCCATAGGGCCGTCGTCCTTCACGCGGGATGGCTGGATCAGGCGCTAACCCATTGTCCAATATTCCTCACTGCTGCCTCCCGTAGGAGTCTGGTCCGTGTCTCAGTACCAGTGTGGGGGATCACCCTCTCAGGCCCCCTAAAGATCGCAGACTTGGTGAGCCGTTACCTCACCAACTATCTAATCTTGCGCGTGCCCATCTCTATCTACCGGAGTTTTCAATAAAAAACGATGCCGTCTCTTATATTATGGGGTATTAATCTTCCTTTCGAAAGGCTATCCCCCTGATAAAGGCAGGTTGCACACGTGTTCCGCACCCGTACGCCGCTCTCAAGATCCCGAAAGATCTCTACCGCTCAGCTTGCATGTGTTAGGCCTCCCGCTAGCGTTCATCCTGAGCCAGGATCAAACTCTCCATTGTATGTTTGTCTGACTCACTCAAAGTTTTTTAACGCTTTAGTTTTTCCTTACTTGGTTGTTATATTGTATGTCAATGATCTTTATATCTTCCGCTTTTCAACGAAGCAATCTTTACTGTCAGTGTCGCTCCGTATTTGCGAGTGCAAAAGTAAAACTTTATTTTGATTCGACCAAATGTTTTGAAAGAAAATTTTAAAGTTTTTTTTAAGTAACCTTAATCTCTTTCCTAACCCTCAATCTCTCTACTCCTGCGCTCCCTTAATTGGGACTGCAAAGATACAAACTTTATTTTAACTCGCAACTTTTAAATCCTAAAAATTAAAAGTTTTTTTTTCGTCTGTCTCTTTCGTAGAGTATAATGTTTATGCTTATCTAAAAGCTCTTCTGCGCTTACTGAATCCCTTTCGTTTTTCAGTGGGGCAAAGATAGAAACTTCATCCATTACCCGCAAGTTTATTTAACATAAAATTCATACTCAGGTAATGTTTTACCCTTAAAGCACTGGTACTATGAGAGAAAAATTTTAAACATTTGTTTGGGGATTGGAGGGAAAGGGTCCAAGGGGATGAAAGTTGGGAAGAAATGGGGGTGTTTTTATATGATATATCATCTATATAATGATGAGTAATGAGTAATGGGTAATGGGTAATGAGTAATGAGTAATGGAAGGTATACATGATATATAATACATGGGGTAAGTTTTCAGAATTATTTTGAAATAGGTTTGGGCTAAAGCCAATGGCTGGGCGTTTATTTTATTTGAGTGGGCTAAAGCCCACTCCTATTGATGGATTTCTGTACGTTGGAAATTATAGATAGAGGTTTATTTTAATAATGCGGTGTTGAGATCCTTACAGGATGACAAAAATTGTGCAGAGAAAATAGATAAATAAAGAGACAGGAGGATATGATGGTTATTCTGTAAGATTATTTTATAGAAAAACGCAGTGTTTTTTTATTTCCCACAGAGGACACGGATTTTCACAGATGATAGTGCTGGTTGTATTGTGAGTAGCTTTCTGGTATATCTAATTGAAAGAGCCACTCGATCTTCTTAAAGGAATAGGTAGCTTTTGTGGGAGTTCTTACCGGAATAGAAGATTAAACCTCGCCAATGACAAAGACTTCAGGAGATGTGATGTATACTTATATATAAGAAGACAGGTTTTTATAAAAAACACATTCTAGTTATTAATAATATGAATGCTTACCTATGCAATAAAACCTATCATCTATTACTTATTACTTATTACTTATTACTTATTACTTATTACTTATTACTTATAATATATGCCTACTACCCTAGCCCCGATAGTAACGGTTACCCCGCAACAGGGTGTGGAGAGGTGGAGGGTTAGAGCCTTGGAGGGTAAAGGCGTGAGGAGTAAGAGTGGATAGCGGGAAATAGCTCCGGAATAAATTGAATGAAGTAAACACTGTTACTATCCTAATTATATAAGTCTTCTTTTGTCTGATTCATCTGTTCAACTATAATAATAGATGCAATAGTCATAAAAGCGGATTATATTTTTTTTTGATTGCTTACATTTGTACCACATTCTTATTATATTAGGATGAAATGACTTCATATATGACAGACAGAAAATATAAAGAAACGGTTCATACAGATACAAACCACTACGAATATACTACGGTAACCCACGATAAAAATAACGTAAGAATCTACACTTTGAAGAACGGGCTGAAGGTTTTCCTTGCCCAAAACTTTGATGCCCCAAGGATACAGACTTTTATTCCGGTAAGAACAGGTAGTAATAATGACCCTGCAGATAATACCGGGCTTGCTCATTATCTTGAACACATGATGTTTAAAGGAACTTCCAGGATAGGAACTCAAAACTGGGCCAAAGAAAAGGAGCTTCTGGACCAAATCTCTGCACTTTATGAGGATCATAAAGCTGAACAGGATCCTGAAAAGAAAAAAGATATTTACAAAAAGATAGACGAAGTTTCTCAGGAAGCAAGCCAGTATGCTATTGCCAATGAATATGACAAGGCTATTTCCTCATTGGGAGCTACGGGAACGAATGCTCATACCTGGTTTGATGAGACGGTGTATAAAAACAATATTCCAAATAATGAACTGGAAAAATGGTTAAAAATAGAAAAGGAAAGATTTTCTGAGATTGTTCTCCGCCTCTTCCATACAGAACTAGAGTCTGTTTATGAGGAATTCAACAGGGCTCAGGATAATGATACGAGATTGGTTAACTATGAACTGATGTCGGCTCTATTTCCGACCCATCCTAACGGGCAGCAAACTACACTGGGCAAACCTGAACATTTGAAAAATCCTTCTATGAAGGCTATTCATAAGTATTTTGATGAATACTATGTTCCTAATAATTATGCTATGGTATTGGTTGGGGATTTTGATTTCGAAGAGACGATTCAGTTGGTAGACCAATATTTTGGGACTATTCCTTATAGAGAGCTTCCGAAAAAGACCCCGATTATTGAACAACCCATTACAGAAGTTGTTGAAAGAACGGTGAAAAGTCCTACTACTCCAAGGGTTCAGTTGGCCTGGAGAACGGATAGTTATGGAACCAGAAATGCGATGCTTGCTGATATTGTTGTGAATATTCTGAGTAACAGAGGGGAAGCCGGTTTATTGGACCTTCATATCAATCAGACTCAGAAAATGCTTTGGGCACAGGCATTTTCCGTGGGATTAAAACAATACGGTTATTTTTCTATTGTTGCTGTTCCGAAAGAGACCCAAACATTGCAAGAAGCAACGAATATGGTTCTGGAGGAAATTGAACTTATCAAGAAGGGAGATTTTCCGGAATGGATGCTTCCGGCGATCATTAATGATTTTAAGCTTCAGAGAATGAAAGGACTTGAAACGGCAGAAGGCTTAGCCACTACCCTATACGATATTTACATAAAGGGGATAAGCTGGGAGCAGGAGTTGAATGAAATGGAAGAGTATGAAAGTTTCACTAAGGAAGACATTATCAGTTTTGCTAATGATTTCTTTAAAAACAATTATGTTGTTATTAATAAAGAAAAAGGAGTTAATGATAAGCTACTTAGAGTGGACAATCCAGGAATTACTCCTGTTAAGATTAACCGTGATGCACAATCTGAGTTTTTAAAGGAGATCTTAGCTGATAAAACAGAAGATATTAAACCTGAATTCGTTGATTATCAAAAAGAAATCGCAACTGACGAAATCAAAGGGAAGAAATTAAATTTTGTAAAGAATAAGTACAACGATATTGCTCAGGTTCATTTTATTTTTCCTTTTGGAAGTGATCATGATCGTGAACTGGGAATTTCCACTCAACTTCTTCAGTATTTAGGGACAGATGAGTTTTCTCCTGAGGATTTGAAAAAGGAGTTTTTCAAAATTGGAATCAGCAATGATTTTAAAACAAGCAATAATCAGTTATTAATCTCCCTGAGCGGATTGGAGGAAAATATTGAAAAAGGAATTTCACTTCTTCAGCAATGGATGTACCGTGTACAGCCGGATCAGGAGATCTACAATCAATTTGTAGGAACCGTACTGGAAAACCGTCAGGCTATGAAGAAAGATAAAAACCGTATCATGACAGCTCTTACTAATTATACCAAATTAGGAAGCGCTTCTCGTTTTACGGACATTATTTCTAAGGAGGAGCTTGAAAGCAGTAAGGCTGAAGTATTTACTGACCGAATGAAACAGCTGTTCAAATATCCTTACCAGATTTTCTTTTATGGAAAAGATTTTGAAGCATTCAAGGGATATATTGGTGAATACACAGAAACGGAGAGTCTTCAGATTCCTGAGCCAAAACAATATCCAGAACCTGCTACCGGAGGAAATGTATATTTTATTGATTATGATATGGTTCAGATGGAAATGAGTAAAGTAGGTAAGGGAAATATGGTTAATCCTGCTTATTTTGGAAAGATGAATGTTTTCAATGAATATTTTGGTCGGGGATTATCTTCCATTGTTTTCCAGGAGATTCGTGAGAGTAAAAGTTTAGCCTATTCCGCCTATGTTTCTTATTCAGCCAATGCTGAATTAAATCATCCGGATTATGTTACCACTTATATCGGAACACAACCGGACAAATTGATGATTGCTGTTGACACAATGGATGAGCTGATGAATGAGCTTCCTGAGGTTACCATCCAGTTTGAAAATGCTAAAAATGCGGCTTTAAAACAGATCGCTTCTACCAGAGTTACCAGAGGCAATATCTTCTTCAACACTTTAAGATTGAAGAAGCTGGGGATTGATCATGATTTCAGAAAAGATATCTTTAATCAGATCCAGGTATTGAAATTTGAAGATATCAGAGAGTTTTATCACTCGGAAATTCAATCCGTAGATTTTAATACAGCTATTATCGGTAAAAAAGAAAACCTGAATATGGAAGCTGTAAGTAAAATGGGAACCTTTACAGAAGTAAGTCTGAAAGATATTTTCGGACATTAAAAATAAAAGAGCCGCTCCATATCTTTATCGGGCGGCTTTTTTTATGTTGTACTTACTCAGTTCATTCCTTATGTCATCATACAATCTCCATCTCCATCTTGCAAGTGAGGATTAAAATCTTTTGGAAGGCTTTGTAGTAATTCTTGACGAAAAAGATAATCGCGTTTGAAATCCTTTTCATAGATTCTGGACAATGATCTAGACTTCTTTATTTTCTCATTAAGTGTTTCATTGTAAACGGTCATCATTTTTACCTTATTTTGAATGATAAAAATGTTTAAAAACTGAATAAACTTATGAATACTTGAATTTCCGTTTGAAAAAATATAAGGAATTCTAAGATGACCATCCCGTAAAAGCAATAATGATACGGTTTCCAGATTACCTTGTTTGTCATATACCTTAACCCAAACATATTTAAAAACCTCAGCATAGCTGGAAAAGAAATAGTTATCATCTCTTTTTCTACCTTCCAAAATCCATGGATTTGTTGTAAAATAATTTATTTCATCTACCGTTCGCTGACCATGATATGAGGAGGCAAAATTTTTGATTTCTGTATCCATCTGATTCAATACTTCAAATCTGAACTTCGGCTTCCCTGTTCCTATATTTTTTATTCCAATCAGAGTATTTACTATAGTATCTGAAAGATGCAAAAGAGGCCTGAAATTCTTTATCCATGTTTTTTTTCCTGAAAGAACCGTTGCTGAATCTAGTCTGAAATAATATCGCTTCCCGTTTTTAGGAAAAAAACTCTCAACGCTTCCTATATGATGAAAGAAAACCTCAGCTTCTTTTGTAAATTCTGCCATGATAACATGATTATTGTACTCATCCAAAGCCTTTTGCAGAAGTGCTTTTGCTACTTTCTTCCCTCTGAACTCATTGCTTACGTACAATGTACTTAACCAGGCAAACCTGATGGCTTTTCCTTCAATTTCAAAAAAATCCGGGAGACACCCCATATATCCAGCTAATCTTCCTTCATAAAAGGCAAGAATAAGGAGTGTCTGCTCTTCAGTTGCTTTTGGGTTATGGATGTGTGACATCGCACGATGTTCCGTAATGGGAAGAAAATCATACTGCCTGAATTCACCGGATGATACAAAATCTTCAAGTTCTTTTTTATTAAATGTCTTCAGCTGTATCATCTTCTAACAATAGTATTTTTATTCATCAGCTTTTTCAACTTAAAATAAGCGATTTCTTTTTTGAGGATTCTTTCTGCACTTTCGCCTGTTTCCATTGGAATTCTCTGGTAATTCCTTTTTATACTGTCTAGTTTAATTCCTGCTGCCCCAAAACTACAATACATTTCTTTGTTTGTAAAAAGCGCCTCAAAGAAATCATTTTTCACTCCGAAATCGGTAAAAGGAAAGGCAAAACTTTCATACAGGAAGTCATTTTCTTTTAAATACACAAAAGTTTTATCTATTGATTCTATCTGTTGCTCCAGAGATAAATTTCCGAATTTCGGATGATCCCAGCTATGAGATGATATTCCAAAGCCTCTATTTGTAAGATTTTTTAATTCCTCCGTGTCTAGATAAGGCTTGTGTTCTTTTAAATAGGACTTAAAATCAACTTCTAACTTTTCAGCAAGCGAATCCAGAATGGCTTTTTCCTGGTAAGTGATTTTTAGAATCTCGTTTTTCAATGTTTCTGTTTCAGCATTACCGTTGAGTGAAAGAATACTGCTTATCTCAGGATGTACAGATTTCTTGTTTTCTAAAACATCGATAAGCAGACTGCTTTTACACCTGAACATGATTTCTTTATTGTCAATGAAAGCCGGATTTATAAAATTGCAGGCGTAAATTCCTTTACGTTCTAATATAGGAGCAACTATTTCATAAAATTCTCTGAGACCATCATCAAAGGTAAGTAAAGCGATCTTTTTTTGAGGTTTGAAATTTCCTGAAGTAAAATCTTTGAATTCTTGCCAGTTTACCCATTGAAAATGTTTTGAAAGGCAGTCAATATCTGCTTCAAACTGTCTGGTATTCTTGTATTGAATCACATGTCTGATATGGGGAAGCTTTTCATCGGAAACACAATGATAAACAGGTAAACAGTAATCCAACGGAAAAGACTTTCCGAAATGATCTGTTTCAAAAGCAGTAAATAGATTAATGATCTGATCTTTCATCCTAAAAATAAAAAGAATCTATTCGAAATAAATTCAAATAGATTCTTTAAAGGTATAACTTTTTAAAATTATTTTATTACTTTCATTTCATCAACAAGCCATTTAGCATCTGCGAATTTATCAACGATGAAAAGAATATATTTTGTATCTACCATGATGTTTCTGCTGAAACGTGGGTCGAAGTTAATATCACTCATAGTTCCCTCCCACTGTCTGTCGAAGTTAAGACCTATCAGATTTCCATTGGCATCAAGAGTTGGACTTCCTGAATTCCCCCCTGTTGTATGGTTGGTTGCTGTAAATCCTACAGGAACATCACCAGTTTTATCTTTATAGATTCCGAAGTCTTTCTTGTTGTAGAGCTCAATCAATTTCTTAGGAACGTCAAATTCATAATCTCCAGGAATATATTTCTCCATCACTCCGGCAAGATGAGTCTGGTACCCGTAAGAAACTGCATCTCTTGGAGCTGAACCTTTAACCTTACCATAAGTTACACGAAGGGTAGAGTTGGCATCCGGGAAGAATTTTCTGTCTTTATCCGTTTCCATCTGCTGAGCCATAAACTTCTTCTGTAAAGCATCAATTTTTGCCTGAATTGAAGAGTATTGTGGATCTGCTGCTTTCATATAGGTCTCTTTCATAGAAACGTAAAGCTGATAGATAGGATCTTTTTTTAATGTTTTAATCAACTTATCCTGATTAGAGAATGCCTTATCGATGTCTGTAGTCAGTGTTGCTCCATTTACAGCTGTTCTTCCTGTAATAATAGAATTTTTTGACATATCTTCAACTAAAGGAATGTTTGTATTTTCATCCTTATACTTGTTGAATCCTGCCGGTAAAAATTGTGGAGCTGTTTTATTGGTATATAAAGCCAATAGTTTTGCTGTTACTTTAGCATCAAGTTCTGCGCTATAGTCTTTATAGAAAGAAGTTAATTTTGTTTTTAGCTTCGTAAGCTCCTTCTCATCCATTCTGCCAGCTTCCACAGTACTTACAAAGTCATAATAATCTCCTGCCAGCTTCAAAGTCTCAGCATTTCTTACCACTTCTGTGTAATAAGCATTGTTTAACGCATAAGGAGCCTGTTCATTGTAAAGTTTGTTCAGTTGATCTAAAGTTGTCTTAACTTCTGGATTTTTAGAAACTAAAGAACCTTCATACATTACTTTTTTCTCAACTGCATTGGATTTTTTTAATCCTTCTACTTCACCGATCCATTTTTTCCAGTAATTGGCTACAGATGCGTATTTGGAAGCATACTTAATACGTGTTTCGTTATCTACACGCATTTTTTCGTCCAGTGTTTTTAAGGCTACATCACGTACAGCAATTCTTGCAGGATCAATTTCATTCATGATTTTTTCTACTGCTACTGCCGGGAGATATTCTGTGGTTCTTCCAGGGAATCCGAAAACAAATGTGAAATCATTTTCATTCTTATCCTTGATGGAAACCGGTAAATAATGTTTCGGAACGTAAGGTACGTTATCTTTTGAATACTCTGCAGGCTTGTTGTCTTTGTCTGCATAGATTCTGAACATTGAGAAATCTCCGGTATGTCTAGGCCAAACCCAGTTGTCTGTATCACTTCCGAATTTCCCGATGCTTTGAGGCGGTGCCCCAACAAGACGGATATCTTTATAGGTTTCGATTGTATAAGCATAGTACTTGTTTCCATAGTACATTGGCTTTATCATAATCGATTGGTACGATTCAATTTTCTGAGAGTTTTTATAAACTTCAATATTGTTGTTGATCTTTTTGGTAAGCTCAGGTTCTGTAAGATGATCTGTTCCTTCCAAAATCTGGAAGCTCACATCTTTTATATCTACAATAAAATCTACTTTTACTCCCGGGTTAGGAAGCTCGCCATTCATATTTTTAGCCCAGAAACCATTTGAAAGAAGGTCATTCTGAACCGTAGAATGTGCCTGAATCTGACCAAACCCACAGTGGTGGTTAGTCAGTAACAATCCCTTAGGAGAAATAATCTCCGCGGTACATCCGCCGTTAAACTGTACTACAGCATCCTTTATGCTAGGTTTCTGAGGATTGAAAATATCTTTTGCAGAGATTTTCATTCCTAAATCCTTCATTTCCTTTTCATTCAGTTCTGTAGGAATCCACATTCCACCATATTGTTGTGCAAATGCCATTGCAGCCGGCAAAAGAAATACGGATAAAAGTATCTTTTTTGTCATAATCAAAATTTTGCCCGAATTTACGAAGAAAAATAAGAATAGGACCCATAAAACACGGGTAAAATATCAACTGTCAATTTTGCTTCGCAAGTGAAGAGGGAATTCTTGTTGAATATAAAGAATGGACAAGTGAATTGACTATTGACATCTCTCCTTCTTTATCATTCTCTCTGGCTCATTCTCTTGGCTCAATTTTTGTTTCAAGTTTGTCAGTTTAAAAACATACTTAAATTAATTATTATGATGAAAAACAAAACACTTATCCTTGGAATTGGAGCGGCCTTATTCCTTGCTTCATGCTCTAAAAAAGAAACGGTAGATGCTAAAACATCAGCTACAGATTCTGCTCAAGCAACAGCTACAGACAGTACAGTTCACCCTGTAACAAGTGCACTGGGAGATACTTCAGAGAATTCTTTGGATTGGAGTGGTACTTACGAAGCCGTGGTTCCATGTGCTGACTGTCCGGGAATCAAGACTTCATTAACCCTTAACAATAATAATACTTTCAGTATTACAGAAGAATATCTGGAAAGAAAATCAAAGAATGAAGACAAAGGTTCTTTCACATGGGATGCTGCAGGAAGCATTATTACCTTAAAAGGTAAAACAGCAAACTATAAATATAAAGTTGGTGAAAATATGCTTTTCCAGCTTGATATGGATGGAAAAGAAATTGATGGGCCTAACAAGGATCTGTATGTATTCAAGAAAAAATAAAAATAAAGGCTTCGGCCTTTATTTTTTTGCTTTATTCTAAAACTGATAGGCTATGATCTTTGAATCAACAACCAAGTCTATTATCAATCCCTCATGATGGGTACTCTTACCTGTCAGTCTCCAGGTTGCAGTGATATTACCTTGTGTATATTGTTGTTTGATTAATAAATACTTTAAATGGTGTTTTCTAAAAAGTTCTTCACAATGTTTTAAGTCTGCTGAATTTGTTACACCTATTCTATATTCCCTGATCTTGTTGTAATTATCTATAAAACTTTGCAGATAGGTTAATGCGCTCAGAATAATAAGTACCAAAGCTGTTCCCAAAAGAGAAAAGTAAACATATCCTGAACCTACTGCCATTCCTATGGAAGCTGTTGCCCAAATGGTAGTGGCTGTTGTAATTCCTTCGATCTTATTTTCACCTTTAAAGATCACTCCAGCTCCCAAAAAACCAATTCCTGTAATGATATTAGCTGCCAAACGATCCGGATTGGCAACACCTATTTTAATGGATAGAATGGTAAACAAACAGGCACCAAAGCAAACCAGAATAAAGGTACGGAGCCCTGCTGATTTGTTACGGTACTCCCGTTCAGCCCCAATCAGTAATCCTAGAATCACTGAAATAAAGATTAATAATAACTCATTCTTAACGACATAATGGTCCTGTAGAAATTCCATTTTTAAAATTTAACAACAGAATAAATGTACAATAAAAAATAGTACGGAACTATTTTTGATGCCCAGACTTTATGGAGTATTACTTAAAAATCGGAATGTAACGGAAAACTTTTGTAATATTACACTTCGAATTGGAAAAATAAGTCTTACTCTTAATTTTTCAACCTAAAAAATGAGTTTGACATGTTGATAAAGATCAATACCATGGAAAGCTCATTCTAAATGAATATATTAAATAATACAACAAACAATACATTATGGACAAAGAAATTTCTCACTTCTGGCTGGGGTATTTTAAAAATGAAGAAGAATTTTATGCTTTTGTAGAAGAGGATGAAAATTATTATCTGGAAGAGGAAAATGATGATCAGTATGTTTCAAAATTTGCAGAGTCTCAGAACATCAAGTGGTTTGATGATGACTTTATAGAATACGGTTTTGAAGATGAAAGATTGGGGCTGGTTGAAAAGTTTTCAGAATATTCCTATGCAGACCAATGGCTTCCGGTTCTAGAGCAAAAGCTTAATGACCTAAGCCTGGATACTCCAGTAAATGCTATCGTTTTTGCCAGCAGATTTATTATTCCTAATCCTGTTTCTGTGGATGGTGAAGAAAACAAATTGTATTATATTGGCGAGATTGAATTTGACGTTTAAATACGATAAGAACTAGAATACCTGGCTGTATTTCCTTTACAGCCTTGGTTTTCATTTAAGATGTTTTCAGAGATGGAATTCTTAGTTTTTCAGAAATCAAAAACACAAATTTTAAAATATTAGCTGCACTGAATATCTTATAGCCAACAGATGATCTGGCTCTAATAAGATTAATAAAACACAATTCTTCGCAATTGTAAAATCATTTTTCTTTAATTATTTTAGAATACGGGTTTCCGTAAAGGAGTTATTAAAATACATGATAGATTTGAACATATAAAATGACATCATGAAACGTATTTTTAATTTATTCTTCTTATTGATAATATGTGTAACCGCAGTATCATGTTCCACTAATTACTACACTGTTTTATTGTCTGAAGATGCTACAATTTATAGATCTTCGGATTCCACTAATATTCTAACTATAGTACCAAAAAACACTGAGGTATTCTTATCAACTCAACTCAATAAAAAGAATTATAAAAAAATAAAATGGAACAATTACTCCGGATGGGCATATAATCCGGTTTATACTTCATACAGCAGTTATACTTCAGTAAAAGCTCCAACGACCCCGTCGACATACAATTATAGTTCTAGTAGAACAAATTCATCAGGTGGTAGTGTAAGTGTGAAAGGATATCATAGAAAAGACGGAACATATGTCAGACCACATACCCGAAGCGCACCGTCAAGAAGTAGATAAACATAAAAAAACTTCTGCTTATAAGCAGAAGTTTTTTATATATTTAAGTAAGTTTAGATTATTAATGTGCTTCCAGCCAGTTATTCCCAACTCCAATTTCTACCAATAACGGAACCTGTGTTTTCAAGGCATTTTCCATTTCAGTTTTAATTAGTTTTGAAGCGGCTTCAATTTCGTCTGCCGGAGCTTCGAATACCAATTCGTCATGTACCTGAAGCAGCATTTTAGTCTTCATTTGTTGTTCTTCCAATTCTCTATCTATTTTAATCATTGCCAACTTTACAACATCGGCTGCACTTCCTTGTACCGGAGCGTTCACAGCATTTCTTTCTGCATGTCCTCTTACTACAAAATTGTTGGAATTAATATCTTTTAAGTGGCGCTTTCTTCCCAGAATAGTTTCAACATATCCCATCTGACGGGCCTTGTTTACCTGCTCTGCCATGTATTCCTTCAGTTTTGGATAGGTTTCGAAATAGGCTTCGATCATCTGTTTGGCTTCAGTACGGGATAATCCGGTTTGTTCTGCTAATGCAAAAGCTCCCTGTCCGTAAATAATTCCAAAGTTTACTGTCTTGGCCTGGCTTCTTTGCGTTTTTGAAACTTCTTCCAAAGGAATTTTAAAGAGTTTTGCAGCAGTAGACGCGTGAATATCTTCTCCATCCTGGAATGCTTTAATCATATTGTCTTCTCCTGAAATTTCAGCAATAAGACGAAGTTCGATCTGTGAGTAATCGGCAGAAATAATCTTCTTTCCTTCTCCAGAAACAAAGGCTCCACGAATCTGCTGTCCTCTCAATGTTCTGATCGGAATATTCTGCAGGTTCGGATTCACACTTGCCAAACGACCTGTTGCAGCTGTAGTCTGAGAGAAATTGGTATGCACTCTATTATCTAATTTATCAATCTGCGACGGCAATGCATCTACATAGGTTGATTTTAATTTCTGATAGGTTCTGTATTCCAGAATATGCTTGATGATTTCATGCTTTGAAGCCAGTTTCTGAAGTACATCTTCCGAAGTAGCATATTGTCCTGTTTTCGTTTTTTTGGCTTTTGGATCAAGCTGCATTTTTTCAAACAAAATTTCTCCCAGTTGCTTTGGAGAATTCATATTGAATTCTTCTTCTGAGAGTTCAAAAATTGTTTTTTCTAAATTTCTCAGGTCATTTTCAAGATCAATACTTTCCTGTGCCAACCATTTTTCATCTAAAGAAATCCCTGCCAGCTCCATCTTCGCCAATACTTCCATCAGAGGCATTTCAATATTGAAGAAAAGATCTTCCAGGTTTTCTTTTTTTAGTTGTGGAGCAAACAACTCATACAATTGGAAGGTTACATCTGCATCTTCCGCAGCATAATCTGTTTGTGTTCTAAGGTCTGCATCTCTGAAGGTTCCTTGTTTTTTTCCCTTTTTTCCAATGATTGTTTCAATGGAAACAGGTTTATAATTCAAAAATACTTCAGAAAGATAGTCCATGCCATGTCTTCCATCAGGATTTAACAGGTAATGGGCAATCATGGTATCAAACATCGCTCCTTTAACGGTGATGTCGTACTGTTTTAATATTTTATAATCGAATTTTAAATTGTGAGCGATTTTCAGTAAATCTTCTTTCTCAAAAAACGGTCTGAAGATTTCAAGGGTTTGTAATACTTCTTCTCTACTTTCAGATAAAGGAATGTAATATGCTAATCCTTTTTTGTAAGAAAAACTCATTCCTACCAGTTCTGCTTCCAGCTCATTCAATGAAGTGGTTTCTGTGTCAAAACATACCGCTCTTTGTTTCAAAAGATTGTCTACCAGTTTTTTCTGAGCTTTTGGATTATCAACAAACTGATAAAGGTGATCGTTATGTTCAATAGAAGATTTTGTAGAAGTTGCCTGATCCAATTCTTCGAAATTGGCAAAAAGATCAAGCTGCATTGCCTGTCCTTTTATTTCTGTTCCCGTGGGAGTCTGTTTCACTTCCACTTCACTTACGACAACGGTTTCTGTTACTGCCGGAGCAAAGGCTCTGTAAAGATTTTCATACAGTCTTCGGAATTCTATTTCTTCGAAAACTTCCTTTACTTTTTCAAAATCAGGCGTTTCCAGATCGTATTGTTCCTGATGGAATTCTATCGGGGCATCACATATAATAGTTGCCAGTTTTTTAGACAAAATGCCACGTTCTGCAGAGGCTTCTACTTTTTCCTTCAGCTTTCCTTTTAGCTTATCTGTATTTGCCAATAGGTTTTCAATGCTTCCAAATTCTTTAAGGAATTTCATAGCAGTTTTCTCTCCTACGCCTTCCAATCCAGGGATGTTATCCACTGCATCTCCCATCATGGCCAGATAATCGATGACCTGTTTTGGGTCTTCAATCTCATATTTGGCTTTCACTTCTTCCACGCCAAGAATTTCGATATCCCCTCCTTTTAATCCCGGCTTATAAATTTTGATTTTATCTGTAACCAACTGAGCAAAGTCTTTATCAGGAGTTACCATGAAAGTGGTATACCCTTCTTTTTCGGCTTTGCATGCAATGGTACCTATCACATCATCTGCTTCATACCCTTCTACTCCAAGAATTGGAATGTGCATTCCTTCCAGAATCCTGTGAATATATGGAACGGCAATTTTGATGGCTTCAGGAGTTTCACTTCTGTTCGCTTTATAGTCAGCAAAATCATCAGTTCTTACGCTTGCTCTTCCTACATCAAAAACAACTGCTAAATGAGTAGGTTTTTCTCTTCTGATCAATTCGATCAAGGAGTTGGTAAAGCCAAAGATGGCAGAAGTATCCAAACCGGTGCTTGTTAATCTCGGATTCCTGATCAATGCGTAATATCCTCTGAAAATCATCGCATAAGCATCGATGAGAAACAGCCTTTTATCTTGTGTTGCGTCCATATTATCTATAATGAACAAATATAAGAAAATAGGAAGATAAGTTGCTAGTTTTGGAATGGATTCGGGATGCGTGGTTCGTGATTTGAGATAGAAGACTGAATGGTATAAAATGTTGGGTGAGCTTCTAATCTCTAATTAGCAATCGTGGTTTTCGTAGTTCAACTGTTCCATTCTTTTCTCATAGCTTTCCATATCTTTTTTGCCTATGCTTACTTTTTTCAGCTGTACCGGAATTTGTTTTTTACCGTCCGGGCTTATCCAGGTTCCATTCATGGTTTCGCCATCTTTCTTTAGAATCATCAGTCCTGTGAAGCCTTCTTCTACCATCGCAAACTGTTGGTTGATTCCTTCTGTAACATTAAGTTGCAGCCAATTGCTTACTTTTTCGTAACGGTACATGCCATTATAATAAGGATCTCCGCCACAGCCGTTTTCTACAGATTGTAAAAATAAGGTTACCGGCATTTTTCCGTTCACTGTACCTTTGTATAGAGAGGAAGTATTTTGTGCCTGTAAAGTAATGAATGAGATTGTAAAAGTGAGAGTTAACAGAATTTGTCTGAACATTTTTATATAATTTTTAGTCGTGTATGGAGTAAAAAACAGAACAGTATACTCTATAAGCATACTGTTCCATTAGTTTTTTTAAGTTTTGTTGTTCTGGTTTATTTACCAGCAGATGGCCAAAGCCCAGCGTACTGAGAAGTACCGTAGTCAATAGTTTCAGCACTGATTACGAAGCTGATTAGCATACTGTTGCTGTCAATAGCATCAAAGTCTACTTCGTGTTGGATAACATATCCGTTTTCCCACTTCAGGTTAATTAATGTTCCTTCTTCGTGAGATTTATTAAAGATAATCTCTCCTACAGTTGGCTTATATTTTCCGTTCAATAAGCTTTCAAGGATGTCTGATTTTTCAGTAGCTTCTACTGTAACTTTGATAAGTGCGTTAGAAGGATCTGATGCTACACGTCCTGATACGTCAGTTGATCTTGATACGCTGTAGTTCATTTTTAATAATTTCTGACCTTCTCCGTTGTTGAATTTTAAGATTCCTCTTGAATTTCTTTCTGCCATGATTGTAAATTTTAATCGTTAGTAATATTTATGTTATTCGATAATTGTATGACAAAGATAGAGTCCTCAAAATTGAAAAAAAAGCTTTTGGAAGGAAATCTGAAAAATTGTAGTAGTTCTACGATTTTATGTCGTAATTCTACGACAATGGAGTTAAAATACCACACAAACTATTAATAATAAATATTTTAACTATAATCACAAAAAAACATAAATATATTAATTATCACACCATAAAGAGAAATACTATGTTACAAAACATACTTTATGACGGCTAAAGAAACCATTCAAACCTCATCATTTTTAAAGGATAGAATACTAATATACATTCTGAAACTTATTATTCTTTTTATGGTCAAAATCAACAATAATAGAAATCATATTATCCGTTTCGCTAATAGAGCATCTTTTTAATAATTAATACCCTACTCCCTTCATGAATCAGGAAAAAGCTTTTTGAAATCTTCTTTATCTATAAAATATTGTAGGTAAAGCTTTACATTTTCTTCATAAACTATTTTCAGATAAGCAGGATCCGAGTCTTTATTATTTTGTCGCATAGAGCGAAGTTTAGGATCAGAACTGCGAAAATGCAGAATAGGCAAAGGCTTATCTATTCTGCCATAAGAAGGATCAGTATTTTGTTTTTTATTATAATACATATATATGTCAGGCCAAATTGTTTTATCCTTATCTTTATCTCCAAATTGCAGAAATTCAGAATTCATTCCTCCACCTTCACTTATTACGTATGTACTCACATACTTATTAAGTTCCTTACAAAAAAAAGTATAAGTATCGGCACGTATATAAGACATATTTCGATTACTAAAATAAGTCATCTTACTAACTATATCCGTACCTAATCTTTCATCATCTTTGGACAAAATCCCTCCAACATGCGGTACAATATCTATCTTTTTTAATTCTGAGTCAGTTATAAATTGTTTAATTTCTTTATTACTAATATCTCTAGGTCTCAAAAAAATATAACTTATTATAAAAAACAATAATGCCGCGCCAAACACTGCTCCTAAAAAATACCCTATTCCTTTCATTATTTATTCTTTGCTATAATATTAACTCCTTTTGATTTCAAATTATCATCAGATAGTTGTCTAAAAAATTTGATTGTATCATCATATAAACTGTTTTCATAAAC
This sequence comes from Chryseobacterium sp. G0162, assembly GCF_003815715.1. Lineage (NCBI taxonomy): Bacteria > Pseudomonadati > Bacteroidota > Flavobacteriia > Flavobacteriales > Weeksellaceae > Chryseobacterium > Chryseobacterium sp. G0162. The sequence goes on from NZ_CP033922.1 coordinate 1,334,093, forward strand.
ATCGAAACCAGCATCTACTACTGCTCCAGCCACGCCCCAAGCAAAACCTTTTGCCAGTCCTTTTCCTAATTCTGGATTAAAAGTCTGTCTGGCAGCCGCAAGATACAGAGAGGAATTTAAGCGAAGTGCTGCACTGGGATAAGCTGATCTTACAGAAGCACTTACTACACCAGGATAAGCTTTTATAATATCTACATTATTAAGCGCAGAATTCATCAATGCCGGATTATACCCCAATTCCAAAGCAGTTCCTATACCAGCATCTCTTCCTGCCTGTATCGTTCCGTCATATATTGATGTTCCAGCAGAGTCGCGGGTTGTTTTATAATTATCATTGTTGATACGAGCTTCTATTTCTTCTTTTCTTTTATCCTGTTTACCATTTTCTCCATTTGTATAGTTCCAAACGGTAAGAGGAAAACCAAAGGCAAGGTTTCTTGGATCTCCACCTGAAGATAATACAAACAACCCTCCCTGTATAATTTGAGAATTAAGATGAGCATTATATTCCTCCGTATTGTTAGCTGCAATTTTTTGTGCTGCGGCTCTTGCCAACACGGGATCAACGACTAATGAAAGTGCTCCACCTTTACTACAAATCAGTTTAGAGTTTTGGATAAGGGCTTTATGACCATTTAAGGTAACGGTATCATGTACATTGATCCATTTCGATTTTGTGGTAAAATCACAGTCGTGATTGGCTTCTCTATAACTTGCAAAAGAAGAAACACCTACTGCGGCTATAGCAACTCCTGCTGCTACTAAGAGTAGACCTCCTGTTGCTACTGTAGCAATAGCCAATGCTCCTATGGCTACAACTGCCGCCAGCATTTTCAATCCACCCCAAAATTTACTATTAATATTACAAACAAAAGCCAGTTGTAATTTTAAATCTTTCTCAGTAAGTAAATATACTTTTTTACTGGCCAGGAATACATCTGCTGTATCTCTGTATCTGACAATGGTGTTGTCCATAGGAGATTTCATCTCTGTACAAACCATCATGGTGCCTTCAGGTATAAATGATTGTGCCATTATTCAAATCGCTTTAGGTTAAAATCTATGAGTAGTTGAACATTATTTTTCACTTCTTCTATCACAGTGACATGAGACTCCTGTAAAACATGATCAGTTTTATTCCAGATAAAGGTTTCCCTATAGCTGAAGTTATATTCTGAAAAATTAAACTGTACCATCGGCTTAATTCTTTCATTATACAGATTCACTATCTTTTCCATATTCAAAGAAGGATACTCCATAGCACTCACCCTTCTTATTTTCAGTATTTCATCAGTTTCCTCAAGAACAGTTGATGTAAAATTAAGAATCACCGCTTCTTTATCAAATAAAGTAGAATAATAAGTACGGGAATACTTCTGAAGAAAATCACGATTTCCCTGCAAATGTTTTGTAAAAAACAATTCATAGAACATTTTATTATAATAATCTTCTATAAGTTTTTTCTCAGGTTTCAAAACAGCTTCAACTCCGGCAATAAAATCATCTATATCTTTTCTGTTCTGAGATAACTTCAAAACAGTTTTTCTGCTTTCAAGCCCTGCCTTATAGTGATCCCATTCATCAATTATTGATTTATAGTTGATAATTTTTTTAATTTTTCCTGATTCCGGATCTAATCTAAATACAGAGTTACATTTTATCTTATCTATTTCGGCGATAAGTTCCATGCCAGCTTGTAGCATCTGAGGTGAACTTGTAACATGGCTTTCCTGAAGCAGAACACTTGCCAAAGTATTGTTCTGATCCAACCCTACTTTATACTGAGATTTGTAAGTACTATTATCTACCATTACTTGCTCCAATACCGTCCCAACGATCATTTCCGTCCTGTACATCAAATTTCTTCCGAAATGAATTTCCTCAAGATCTTCAGCAGAACTTTTTTCATCAATGGTTACAATTGGATTTATAATTAAATGCCTGATATGAATCGGGATTTCTTTTCCATAAATCTGTTGAGTCATCACTGCATTTTTATTATGAAACGCCACAAGTTCTTTTACATTTATGTTAAAATGTGCAGCGATTGTTTCTAAGGAATCTCCTCCTTTTATTTTATAGTTTACCAAATTCATTTTTTAATTTATGTCTACTTCTGTATCTCCTTTTATTGTCACAATAGGTGCTTTAAGAGATACACTTTCATTACCTTCCATTCCGATTCCGTTTGCTCCAAGGGCAATAATCTTTCCTTGAATAATAATATTACCATCAGAAGTCATTGTAATAGAACTGCTTCCTGTAACCAATTTTATTTCAGAAAAACTTGTAATATTTACTTTACCGGCGTCATCCATCGTTATTGTAGATTTTCCTTTTCCAACATCAATTGTATTTTTCTTCGCAATATTGGTAGTCTGACTGTTTCCAATAAATTCTTCACTATTATTACTTACTTCTGTTTTGATATTACCGGTTCCACTTAAAGTAACATGGTTTCCACTCCTATCTTTAATCTCAATTCCACATCCATCATGAAACTGAATAATATTTCCGCTCTTACTACTTAAGCTCATCACATTATTCCCTGCACCACCTCCGGCACCAATACCACCATGGAACATTCCTCCCATTACAAAAGGGCGGTCCGGGTGCTGGTGAACAAAATTGATAATCACCTGGTCTCCAACTTCAGGAATAGACATAAATCCTCGGTTTTTATTTACTTTATCACTGCTTCCTGCATCCGGAGACATCACACGGATAAATTCTGTAATGTCCGGTCCGTTCTGCCAGTCAAACTGTACCTGAACTCTTCCCTGGTTTTGAGGATCTGTATTGGAAACTACTTTGGCAAACTGAGCTTCCGCTCTCGGTGTTTCAAATTCCGGACGTGGAATATAGCCTGTATCTGCAGCAATAGCTTCAAATTTGCCATCATAATATCCTCTGGCATCTACTTCATGAGTAACTTCGATAATCATCAACTTGGTGAAATATGAGGTTTCGTTGCTTTCTGCTTTGCGCATTTCAATATCGGCAGTACATCCCGGATATAAGAAAGGTACAGTAGTAGTACCCGAGGTGATAAATACCTCAGAAGCCTTACTGCCGGCAGTCCCTTTTTGGGAAGCATCAATATCCATAAAAGAGGAAGCTTTTATAGGTGCAACTCTCAAAGATGGTGTTGTAAAGGTTCTTTCCGAAATTTCGTAAGCACGTCTTGCAATATCTGATGTATGATTGATTTTTGCACTTCCCCCTGTCATCTTTTCATTTTTACTACTGTTGTAACCATAGAAAGAAGGGCTCACATGCTGGGCTTTCATTTTGATTGCAATATCACTTACGCTACTTCCATAGGTAAGTTTGACAGGTTTTTCCTGAGGCGGAAGCTTACCAAAATGTAATACTTCTCCATCATAATAAAACTGTTCACCATAAGCTTCAGCCATTCTTGCCAGATAATTATAATGGGTTTCTTCGTATTGTGAACTGTAAGAAACGTTTCCATGTTGAGCATCAACTCTGAAATCAAATTTATTCTGTCCCAGTCCTTCACTGATTACATGATAGGCTATGCTGTTCAAACTAATGGGCTGGCTTCCTCCAAAACTCTGAATATGAGGTGCCGCATCCAAAAGTACAGTAGGACTGTAGCCTTTAAGGACAATATTCCCAAGGCTTCCTTTTTCCTGACTGAACCCAACTTCTGTAACTACACCCACGAAATTACGTTCCGCTCCTTGTATAATATCTTTATATTTGAAAACCACTGTTATCCTTTTTCCCAGGAAATTTTGTGCTTCTTGAAGGTTATGATTTTCTGCACTCCCCAATGTATCATGGGCCAGCGTCAGGCTAAATTCATGATGCTTGGCAGCACTCTGCACCAATTTAAAATGTTTAAAATGCTTAATAATCTGCCCTTCGATAACAACATCTAGCTTCACCACACGGTTAATTCCGGCGATAATACTTTGAGGAATAGCTTCAGCATTATGTATCTTTGAGGTAGGCTGTTTCGCCCACACTTTATTTTCAACAATGGAAGGATTGTTCGGGACAAAGGTTTGGTTCATGAACATATCTGCCCCTTGTACAGCGCTTACACTCTGCTGTCCTGCTTTCACAGCTTTCTTCACTTTACTGCCCGTTTTATTCATCTTTTCTTCTGCTTTTTGGGCAACATTTTCCTTTACATTTTTCAGTTGCTCTTTACTGCCTTTGATATCATTCTTTGGGCTATCTACTTTAATTGTCTTGTCATCCTGAAACATAGTGTTTTGTGTTTAAGTTAAAATTAAATAAACTGCTGATTATACAGCAACAGAATCAAAAATATAAGGTTAGATCTACATCATTTGTTTTTTTTAAAAAAACTGATTTCTGAAATCCGTGAGTCCTTATGAAAAAACAGGACAGCATACTCTTCCGAGCGCACTGTCCTGTACCAATTTTATTTTTACTAAGATGATGAATAGGCTTATTTACCTGCCGAAGGCCACAGTCCAGCGTATTGAGAAGTACCGTAGTCGATAGTTTCAGCACTGATTACGAAGCTAATCAACATACTGTTGCTGTCGATAGCATCAAAATCTACTTCGTGCTGGATAACGTATCCGTTCTCCCATTTTAAAGTAATTAGAGTTCCTTCTTCGTGAGACTTGTTGAAAACGATCTCTCCCACAGTTGGCTTATATTTTCCGTTCAATAAGCTTTCAAGGATGTCTGATTTTTCAGTAGCTTCTACTGTAACTTTGATAAGTGCGTTAGAAGGGTCTGATGCTACACGTCCTGAAACGTCCGTAGATCTTGCTACGCTGTAGTTTAGCTTTAATAATTTCTGACCTTCTCCGTTGTTGAATTTTAAGATTCCTCTCGAATTTCTTTCTGCCATGATTTGTAAATTTTAATCGTTAATAATATTTTGTGATTCGGTGATTGTATAGCAAATATAGAGGCTCTTTTTTCGGAAAAAAAACTTTTAACTATAAATCTGAAAAATTGTAGTAATTCTACGACTTTTTGTAGTAATTCTACGATATTAGATTTAATAACTCTACTTTAACCATTGTAAACAAAGGATTTTAAAAACTTATAAAACACTGATAAAAAGGATCATTTCCCACATCAAAGAGAGATATTAATACTATTTAAGATAAAATTAACACATATTAACTTATGCTTAAAATTATAATATGAAAAGATCAAATGCTCCAATTTTTGACTGAAAAATTTAAAAACCCAGCTTTTTTTATAAAGTAATTCATTCTCTTCAATGCATATGTTGATTTTCTTATTATTTTTCTCAAAATAAATAAGGATGAAATGCATCAAAAAAAATAACCAAACCTATTACGGTTTGGTTATTATTTATATTATTGGTGATTTTAAGGTTGTACCCCTGCACCTGCACTTTCTTTTATTGATCTGGTTAGTATTTTATTTTTTCTGAGAAGAAAATCTGGCATCAGATCAGTGGGAAGATAAAAAGAGCTTTCCCCTTTTTTCTGCAGCTCTTCTGTGATCCCAGGATTCCACGCAAGAATTTTATCTACTTCCACATCCAGCTCATCAGCGATTACACTTAGATTAAATCCGGCATTGATCTCTGTTTCAGAAAGGGCTGCATCTGTTACTTTTCTATTTCCATCTTCAAAAAACACCTTATTGATCCTTGCAGAATTATAATTGCTTAACACGCTCTGAAGTTCTCCTGTTGCATAGCAGGCATTCAGATATTTTTTCACGTGATTGATAGTTTCTGCAGGAAGATATCGGTAGAATTCGTGATATTGGCTGGAGCCTGCAGCCTGCATTGCCTTGGCAACATTTCCTTCACCACAGTTGTAAGCAGCGACCACTGTTACCCAGTTATTGTATTTCTTATATAAATTAGCCAGGGAAATAACCGCTGTTTTTGTGCTTTTATACACATCTGTTCGTTGATGTTCTGCAAGACCATACTGGTTGGCATGTGCTGTCATCAGCTGCCATACTCCTACGGCTCCCGCTCCGGAGGTAATATTTTTGTCAAAATGAGATTCAATAAGGGCTAAGTTTCTTAAATGCTTTGGAAGTCCCTTCTGCAGAAGTAACTGTTCAATAAATTCAACAAGGTCTTTGTTTGAATTAATGATTCCCTGATATTTTCTTACGCTGCTTTCTGAGGTATCTGATGCCGCCAGAAACTGGCCGTTTACCAAAACGACTGTTCCCAAAAGCATTACTCCTGTAAAGATATTTCTGACAATGGTTTTCATCTTAATGTTATTTATAAAGCAAAAAGGCGAATTCTATCAATTGCCTTTTTGCTATTTACTTTCTTAATTAATCTACTTTCCAGCTTGTTTTTTCTTCTTCCTTATTCCAGTCTACATGAATCGTTTGTCCGGATTTCACTTCTTCTCTTACAATCATTTTAGAAATAGGTCTTGCCAGTTGTGCTCGGATCACTCCGGAAATCTGTCTGGCTCCATATTTACTGCTGAATCCGCCAAGCGCAAGGTTTTTTACAGCCTCATCAGTAATCTTTAAGGTAATTCCCAGTCTTGTTAATGAGGTATGAAGCGACTTCAACTGAATATTAAAGATTCTTTCTGCGATGGATTCAGTAATAGGGGCAAAAGGAATAATTTCTGTAATTCTGGCTAAGAATTCCGGTCTGAATCTTCCTGAATTCGACATAATCTGCATCAGTGAAGATGATTCAGGAACTTTTCCTTCTTCAAACTGTTTTACGATTTCTTCACTTCCTATATTAGAAGTGAATAAGATCAAAGCATTACTGAAATCTCCTTCTTTTCCAAGTTTATCATGTACTTTTCCTTCGTCCATGATTTGAAGGAACACATCGAATACAGAATGGTGAGCTTTTTCAATTTCATCAAATAAAACTACCGTATAAGGCTGTTGTCTGATTTTGTTGACTAGCATCCCTCCTTCTTCATATCCTACATATCCCGGAGGCGCTCCATATAGTAACGCTGCGGAATGCTCTTCTTTAAATTCCGACATATCAAAACGAACCATAGCCTTCTCATCGTTGAACAATAGTTCTGCCATTGATTTGGCTAGCTCTGTTTTCCCGGTTCCGGTAGGTCCTAAAAGGAAAAAAGACCCGATAGGTTGCCCTGGCTTGTTTAATCCGCTTCGGTTTTCGACAATAGCATCGGAAAGGATTTTTAATGCATGATCCTGACCTACTACCCTGTTCAATAGAAGGGATTCCATATTCAGGAGTTTTTCTTTTTCCTGAGCCTGAATCTTCCCGATTGGAATATTGGTTTTGGCAGCCATTACAGCAGCAAGTTCCAAACGGTCTACCTTTTCTCTTTTCTTGGCAGCATGCTGTAGAAGTTCTGCATAGGTATCTTCAATGATCTTTTGGATCTGATCTACTGGCATTGAGTTGTCTAAAGCCGGCTGTTCATTCAATGATCCCCATAAAATAGGGCTTATTTTATCTCTTAATAAATTATAAGTCCAGATCAATTCGTCTGCCTTATCTTTATTGTCAAGGTATTCTTCTTTTAAAATGGCATCATAGCTTTCTTTCCAACTGTCCAGTTCTTTTTCGGAAAGTTCGTCGAGCATTTTAATGGCTGCCATAGTTCTGTCTAATAAATCGATGGCTGCATCCGGTAATTTTTTTCCTTTTGCATATCTTTTTGCCAGACGTACACATTCCGGCAGGGCTGTTTTTTCCACTTCAATACCGTGGTGTTTTTTATAGCCCTCAAGAAGAACATCAATCATTTTTACACAAGTCTGCTCATCCGGTTCATTCACGGTTAATACCTCAAAACGACGGTTGAAAGCCTGTTCCGGTTCAATAATTTTTCTGTATTCTTCCTGAGTGGTAGCGCCGATAACCGTAATTTCTCCTCTTGCCAATTCTGGCTTCAGTAGATTGGCAACGTTTCCGATGCTTCCTTTTGAATCTAAAAGGGTATGAATCTCATCAATGAAAAGAATAGCTTTTTCTATTTTCTTACATTCATTGATCACTTTTTTCAGACGGTCTTCAATTTCACCTTTGTAAGAAGTTCCTGCAAGTAATGCTCCTGTATCCAGTTCTAAAAGGGTTCCGTTTTTAAGCATTTCCGGAACGTTTCCTTTTGTAATTTCTATAGCAAATCCTTCTACTAAAGCAGTCTTACCTACTCCCGGTTCTCCAATGATGATTACATTCGGTTTACTTCTTCGGCAAAGAATCTCTACCAACATTCTCAGTTCTTTGTCTCTACCAATAATGTTTTCAAGGCTTCCGTTTCTGGCTTGTGCAGTTCTGTCTACACAATAACTTTTAATGGATGGAAAAGACGAATCTGTAAAATCTGATCCGTTGGAAAATAATGATGCAAAATCGCCGTTTTCAGAAACTGTAAAAGGAGTATCTTTTCTATATAGGTTGAAGATTTCATGTTCTCTCAGTGGCAATGACTTCAGTTGCTGAAGTGAAAACACTATCTGAGGTTTTACAATGGCAGTAAGGATGCAGATTGGAGTAATCTCATCCAGTCCCAATTTTAAACGGATATCATCAGCTTCTTCTACAAGTGTGTCTACCGCTTCATCTTGTCCTACTTCATCGGGAAGATGACTCGTTTTAGGGTATTCTTCAATACGTACATCTGCCCATTCATAAAAATAGCCAGGATCTTTATCTATGCTTTTTAAAAATTCATTAAGACCAATATCTTTATGCATTAGAGCCTGCAAAATATGCGGACCTCCATAAGTGCCATTATAATTTTCCCTCGCTATCGACTGAGCAATATGAAATAGCTGCTTTACTGTTTCGTTGGTTACTAGTACTCCCATTTATAATTTTTCTTATATTAATATTTGCGTTCTGTTTTTACTATTGTTTCCAGATGATTTGATGTTTTCTGAACCTGTACTTTTTATTGCTGATGACTCAAAAATCAAAAGCGGTTCTTTTATTTTGCTAAAATTAAATATTTTATTCTAAATATGATAAAGATAGTTAATTCTTCAATTAGAGAAGTAACAACCGTCTTTTTTTATCCTTTCTCCTTTTTCAGACAGGAAATAAAATACCACATTTCTATTACCGAAGTACCATTTTTCTTATATATTCAGAAAATATAACAGGATCAGGCTTAACCACTGAAGTCCGATATAGATATAAAAAATCATGGCTGAAGGCTCTGCCAGTTCATGTAATTTTTCAATTAGTGTGGTTTTTATGATATCATAAAAGTCTACGTTTTCATCGCCTAAATTCAATTCATCAAATTTCACTTTATTCAGGGCATATCCCAAGACCCTTTTAAGGATTTTATTTTCTGAGCTATTTTTGAATTCATTTACCAATCTTACTTTCGCCAAAGCATAATCTGTACTGTTTCGAACTAAAACCGGTTGGTTATTTTTAATTTTATTAACTACTTTATCAATAAAAGGAACCAAAATCGTTTTGGAATGATCCTGAACAAGTCTGCTGATAATTCTCGACATTCCATATTTTGTAGAGAAAATACCTATACAAAAAGGTGCTGCAATCATTAGAAGGTAAAAAAGCCCTGCAGACAAAGGTTTTGCCATCACGGTCACAGTCAGAAATGCAATAGCTCCACTATGTCCTAATGATGATCCTAAACTTTCCGCCATGATATAGATTCCCAAACAGAAAGTAATGACTGTGGACAGGATTCCAATGGCATAAATTTTAAATAGACTGAAGATAAATACAGCAGATAGTTTTGAAAAATATTTAAGGTGATCTGTGATTTTGTTCATTAGTGTTTAATTTAATAACATGGTTTTGTTGGATGAAGAATGCTTTCACTTATGAGCGGTACAATATAATCAATATTTTTATTGCAAAGGAATCCGTAATAATCCCATATTTTTAATGGTTCATCCTCTGCAATAGCTATATCCTTTTAGAATTATATTATGATTTTGAAAAGAAAATAGGAATGGTACTACCAGCTATATTTAATTTTTCCATTCTTTATACAATTATCTACCTCTGTTTTTATGGGACATTTGTAACAATCCCCAGGAATAAATTTAAATGAACCACTAAAGGAAATTTCTTCGTTGATTATTTCTGATGTATTTTGAACACAAACTTCTGTTGCCGGTAAATAATCAAAATCGTTTTTCTTTATTTCTTTTTTATAAACAGCATTGTTATAACTTAGTTTGCGGATAATAAGAGTCTTATTTCTTTTGTAAGCCAGATAGATCCAACTGCTGCTTCCATCTGAAATTGAATTGAACTTTAAAATTTTAATATTCCCTTTGTTTGTTATTTCTAATATTCTTCCTGCCTGTAATTTCCCATTTTCAATAATCACAGGAATCTTAATTTTTATCTTTTTATTTATCCCAAGAATATCTTCCTGATAATAACAGTATTCACATGCTGTTCTTTCAGTTTCTTCATACAGTTTTCCAATAATTGAATCATTTTTGTATACTGAAATCTGAGCTTTACTGTTAAAAACTGATATCCATAATAACAGGAAAAAAAATATTTTTTGAGCCGGCTTCATAAAATATGAATTATTGAAAGGGAAAGAGCTCCAGTCGCTTACCCAAATAAATACCAAACACAGATTAGACCAGAAGTTCTAAAACTTTTCCAAATCAGAAAAACTTAAATCCTGTATTTTTGGCAAAGCATTGATTTTTAGCTCTTTTTTCCTTTTGTTGAAGAGTTTCTCAGAACCAGTTACCTGTTCATACTCAATTTTCGTTTTGGCTATTAAGTCAATTCTCGTTTCAAAAGTGGTATCTTTTCCATCCCATATTACCCGTGATATTTTTACCAATTCAAAATTATTTTTATTCAGTCTGAATTCATAGCTGCTTTTCCGATTATTAATATCAGTAAGCATTTTTAATATACCATCCTCAATAAAAAAATCCGGAATTACATTACCATTATGTTTCCCTTTTTTATCAGCCGGATATTCGTTTTCAATAAGTTTTGTAGAAGAAACGACCAGTTGAAGCTTTTTATCGGGCTGGGAGAGGAATATCTGTACTCTTACGGGTCTGGTATCATCTATCACATCCATTTCTACCATAATCCTGTCATTGCGTTTATCATTATTCAGATCCCCCACTTCTTCTTGTACCAGAGATGTATAATTGTTTTTATTAGCAGTTTTCTGTGAATATAAATTAACATTGGCCAAGAGAAGAAATATAACAATGGATGATGATATTTTTTTCATAATTATTTTTAACGGATTAATAAAACATGGCAGTTAAAATGCTTCTAATAATGATTGTAAAAAAGATTTAGAATCATCTATATGATAGAATACCATATTTACGGTAAGCCAGTAGACTGAAAATAGTAAAAATATAAACAATATAAAGATCAGAAAAGTGAGTAATAACCTATTTAATATGATTTTAGATAGATAATATATTAGAGAAAATATTATTGCAGGAATAATTGCTCCAATGAGACCAACATTAATAACGACTTTGCCAATACTTTTTGCATTTACTAATTCTTCATATCTATGCAATAAAATATACCAGCCAGACAAAATAATTGTACATAAAATAAATATCAATAAACTTATAATAATATTTTTCTTACTATTTCCCATATATTTATTTCTTGTTATATTTTGCTTTTTTTTCAGAACTGAATGCACCTTTTAAACCTTCCTCAACTTTCCCCCACAATTGGGTATGGCTTAAGCTATGAGATGCCATAGCTAAATATGCCAGTGAACCCGGTCGTTTTTTCATATCATCCTTAAATGTTTCTTCATCTTGCTCTGTAACTAACCCCGCATAATATCTTGTGACAAAGGTATCATATCGTCTAAGGTTTCCTCTTAAAATTTTAAGTTGTGCGTCTAAATTTCCTGTTACGATATATTCAGCATCATCAATATAGCCAATAATTTTTTTCAATTCAAGGGGTTTAATAAACTGACTAAATAACCTCATCAGCAAATCTTCCAGCTCCCGGGCGTGTACTGCACCTTGTGCTCCTTTTAAAAAAGCATCAAATTCTTTTCTCTTATTTCTGGAATTATAGGGATCACTTTCAAAAATAGGTACATCTATAATGGAAAGTCCTTTGGTTTGCTTTTTGGGAGTCCAGGATGTTTCGTCAATACTATCAGTGATTCCTTTATTTTCTCCAAATACACCCGCTAATAAACTTAAGAGATAGCTATCCTTTGGACTGCTTTTAATGTCAAACAAAATATTTAAAACCCTCAGCCCCTGTGTCAGATTTAAATTTTGTGCCCATGTCACTTTATCATACCCTTTTGTTATGCCGGCATTATAATTATTATAGACATCATAGGTCCATCGTAAGAGATTATTTAAAAGGCTAATAAACGAATCTTTTTCTTTTTGCAGGTTAGAATTTTCAATTTTTAGAGAATCAATATATTGGATAAACTCTTTCGTCATCATATTTATTCCTAAAAAAGCTTTTGCCATTTCTTTCCATGCCGGAATTGCTCTTTTCTTATGGCTATTGGGAAGACCTATCCCCTTAAGATAAGTTAAAATAGTATCGTTATTTACACTTTTCAATGTCTCTATACCCGTTTTAAATTTCTCTACCTGAAAAGACTTCAATAAGCCTTCTAAATTGGTCAAACTGAAGTCTGCAATCAATTGTTGGGTCAGATCATACTCATTATGAACGTTAATGATCTTACAGTCTTTATGTAATTTTCCATGATTCAACTGATGTTTCTTCTGGAAAAAAGGAGTTGATAAATACGTTATACTTTTAACTTTCCATTCTTTAGGAAATTCTGTAATCTTACGAGGCTTCAAAATACTGGATTTTGCAATCATATCCTTACTGGAGATAAGCTCTGTAAACTGATTAATAACGTTACCACCATGTGAATGACCAATGAGATGCAAATGTACCTCCTGATTTTTCCAGCCGGGATATACCCTTAACAGCAGATCAAATAATCTCTCGGAAGCTTTGATTCTTTCCTTAGTATCATTGTCACCAGACCAACTGAAAAAATCCCCTTCAATATGCAAATCAGTAAACTGAGGTCTAAGTTCCTTGATTTTGTTCCATAAATTATTTAAACTTTCCTTTGTTTCTTCTTTGGTCTTTTCATCAATATATTTCCAATAGCTTGTATTGGCCTTATGTTTCGTTCCTTCAGTATTTCCAGGATCTGTAGTTCCAGCGACAAACATAAGAATATCAATAATTCTCCCTTTTCTTTTAGGAGAATCTTCGGGGTCTCCATATTTTACCCCTTGTTCTACACCAGTTTCTGTTACAGATTCTCCAGCAGAGGTAATAATATTTCCTTTGGAATACATACTGTGTCCCTCCTGAGATATTTTGGTATAAGTTCCTTTTACAATTCTCGTCCTACTCATAGCTTACTGGTATTAAAATTTCCGTAATGTCTCAACTATTATTTTTCACTGATGATTTTACCGGTATTGGCATCCATCTGATAAACAACAGGCTTCCAGGCAGCAGGTTCACCGGGAGATGTTTTCATGATTTCCATGAGTTCTTTTTCTGAAAGTTTTTTTCCCTGCATGATCATAATATTCCAGACAGGAATATCCTGATCATATACAATATCATATTTATGGGTTCCGTCATCATTTAATCTTCCAGCTCCTGTTTTAAGGTTAATATACCCTTTTTTATCCAGAAAATTCAATACATCCTGATACTTTATCTTACCGTAATTTTGATCTTCATCTACCGTTTTCTCAAGCTTTCCGCTTTTGTCATAGTATTCGGATTTTTCTATTTTCACTGTTTCACTTACTCTGGTTTCTTTTTTCTTCAAGTTTCCGTTAGGATAAAATTCTTTGTAAACATAGAGGAACGATGGTTTAGGAAGTAATTCTTCCAAAGTTCCTGCTTCATCTTTTTCCGGAGCAGACATTGATAAAATGGTGTATCCGTTTTTCAGTTCCAATATTCCGTTACTTTCCTGGTATTTTTTAAATAAATCAAAATCAAATTTTTCAACCATAGTACTCGTTTTGTGATTCTTTTGAGTTTCTTCTTTTTTAGACTGGCAGGTGCATATTACAAAACATAATATGGAAAGGTAAATTAATAATTTTTTCATTACAGCATAATTTTAGAGTTCAACACTTTCCATTGCCACTTAAAAACACTTATTCTTGGGATTTGTATATGGTGGCAATAGTCCATAAGATTGTTTGTTTTATAAGCTTCGTAAGTATACTTTGCCGGAGCATTCCCATCAAAAGTATGCGGAAGTCCCAGCGCATGCATTAATTCATGGGCAACCGTTTCTTTTGAATGGGTATAAAACTGAACGGTAAAAGTGGTATTAAAAAATGAAAAGCCATTGGTATATGAAGCAATTGCCCCATTCTTCCACCCCGGATACACATCTTCTATAAAAAAGACTTTGAAATGCGAATCATACTGGCTGCCGTATTTATCCTTAAATTTCCCTTCCAGATAGTCCCTTAAGCCAGAGGAATCGTTTATATAATACTTTCCGTTAATCTTTTTACAGAACTTGAATCTGAAGGCATTATACAGAAGATTCCCTGTACAATCAATAGAAAAAGAATTCTGAATGGTTGGGGATACCAACGCCTGATTCAGGCATTCTGTAAAATACTGCTGACTGCCCGGTTTGGGCTTTCCTACTTTAATAACGTCATTAATATCGGTTTTTACGGAAATAAAAAGGGCAGAAATCTTTTTGATATGCGCTGCAGAATTGGGATGAATGAGTAAGGCACCACAGATTTCTCCATCTGCTTTTACATATAACATTTGTTCTTTGCTAAACTGTTCCTTACAGGTTATTTTCAGGTAATTGGACTTATCATATTTCCCTACTTTAATCACTCCAATCTCTTTAAGGTTGAGGGACAGGTATTTTTCGGCTTCTTTATCTTTGAACTCAAAAGTCAGCTTTTGAGGTTTCTCTTTAATTTCAATTTTAAGGGTTAACAATGCTGATTTTCCTTTCAGTAATGTAAGCACCGGTATTGGATACAGATAAGGTGTTTTATTGACTTTCTTCCAGGAAATGGAAAGGCTTTTGTAGCTTTTCAGCTTTTTGTCATACATATTGAGATCTTTGTGGAAATTGGTATTCCAACTGTTCCCATTTTTAAACACGGTGACATTATCAGTTTCACAATATTTTCCCATGACGGCTCCGAACCAATTATCTCCCGGTTGTCCGGAATCTCCTTCTCTTAACCAGTCAAAACCAAAATCTGGATTATCTTTGTACTTATCATGAGGCCTGAATTTCACTAAACATTTAGCCACCACTTTTCCAACGGGTGGTTTTGAGGGGTTTCCATAGCTTACACCACCAGTTGCCCCGGTTTCGGTTATTGCAGATCCGGCGGTGGTAATAATATTCTCGTTAGAATACATGCTGTGTCCTTCCTGAGATATTTTAGTATAAGTGCCTTTTACGATTCTCGTCCTACTCATAATGTATGATATTTGATTTTTCGTAATCCCTGTTTTTATTTTTACATCCCTTTATAAAAAGATACTCCTAACATAATATTTATTGAGTAGATTCTTCTTTATATATTATTTATACTCTTTCCTATACACTAACTTTCCATTATCCCATTTTTCTTTTTTGATGACTTTTCCGTTTTTATCATAATACTTCCAGATTCCTTGATATCTTCCCTCTAAGAATTCTCCTTCTGCAAAATTATATGGAACAAGTTTAGGATTGTCATTTCCTGAGGTTTGATAATATGAATAAAGGGTTGTTTTTCCATCAATTATGTTGCATTTATCATTGGCATTCAAACAGAACAAACTATCAACATTTTTTTTCAATTCTGAAGAATTAAAATAATAAGATAATTTTTGGGGTAGTTTATCAATTAATTTATTTTTATCATGTTTTGGTGGTTTTTCAAATTTTTGTTGTGCACAAGAATTTAAAAAAAAAGAAAATATAAAACAAAAGCAAATATATAGTTTCATAATATTATTTATTTTCAGTTATAGAGCCATAATAACTTTTCACATCATTCTGCATGACCTGCCACTGCCATCTTATAAATATGTTTCTAGTACTAGAATAGTCCATAACATTTAGAGTCAATTTTTCTTTAAATTTATATTTGTTCTCCTTATAGACCTTTAGATTATCCTCATCTTGTTTTATTTGCTTTTCACCCTTTTCAATATTAACTTTCCCTTCATCAATTTTCTCCTGAATATCCTTATTAATTTTTCGAGTTTCAGAGTTTTCCTTTTCTAATTTATCTATCCTATCTTGAGCTTCTTTTTTATATGGATAATCTGGTTTCTTTTTTTCGTTGGTCCATTTGTCAATTTCTTGTTGCCTAATTCTGATATTTTCCTTGTTTTTCTTCAAAGCAACTTCATTCCCTTTTGTAATTTCTTTATTTCTAGCTGTGGTTTGTTTATTTTTAAACAATCTCGATTTCAGCTTTTCTAGTTCTTGCTTATATTCTAAATCTCTCCAAAAATAATGTTCCAATCCTAGCGCATGAGCAATTTCGTGAGCATATGTAGATTTATTCTTTAAATTGGAACCAAAAACGATTGCTTCCCGAAAGTTTACTGGTTGAGTTCTGCTCACACCACCTTCGTTATCAATTGGGTCTTTATCGATATTTGTAATAAAAAGTAAAATACCTTTAAATTTCTTACCATCAGTTTCAAAAGCTGTTTTGTATTCCCTTAAAAACTTATCTAAAATATGTTCATATTCTGCATCTGTATGTTCCTCTCCATCATCATCAATATAGGATACTTTCCCTCCGGCAGTATCTTTCCTGTTAGTAAAATAATTTCCTGTTTTATTATAAAATGTGCCATTCCAGGCTGTTTCATCAAAAGCAATACGATATTTACTATCTATTTCTACCGTTGTCTTTATCAATGCCTGATTAAGAGAATTTTGATTTAAATACTCTTCTATTTTATCCGTTTTAAAATCTGAAATCAATTGGGAAATCTCAGCTTCCTTATTTGGAGAATCTTTTACTACACAAACTAATCTAACTGGTAAATCATAAATTCTTGTATTGTCGATTGCTGTAATTTTACCAATTTCTTTTTTATCCTTGTCTACTGCAACAATTCCCACTTCTTTAGAAGCTTTTATACATTTTATGATAATTTCCTTTGGTTTTCCGTCTGGTATGTATTTTATATTTTCGTTCTTTTTACCATCAATATCCACTTCATAATACTCATTTTTCCCAAAGGAAATTTCAGCTTTACTTATATCATCACCTGCTTTTATTGGCTTACATACCATGTTAAGCTTTATTTCCTGATTAAGCTTCATTAAGCTCAGCCAAGGAATATAGTAAGGTACTTTTAGAGGGAATTTATTATAATCTTTCTTAATCCCATTTTTTAAATCAGGACTAGAGCTTATAGAAACATATTCTTGTTTAGACCCATCAAAAACAAATTCCAAATTCGCTATATCATCGGTCTGTATTTTCAATATGTTATCAGAACTATCTGTATTAAGCCAGTCAAAACCAAACTCGCCATTGTAAGCAGGTAAAGGTTCAAATTCAATATATAATTCAACACCTGTTTCAAATTCAATAAAAGGGGGGCTCTTCGGGTCACCATAGCTTACTCCGTTCTCTACCCCTGTTTCTGTTATTGCTGCTCCGGCATTTGTTATAATATTGGCATTGGAATACATGCTATGGCCTTCCTGAGAAATCTTGGTATAAATACCTTTAACGATTCTCGTTCTGCTCATGGCTTAATGTGCTTTTGATTTCTCTCCGCTATTGTTCTGTACTTCTGCCTGAGCGTGTTTATTAACAAATTTTCCGGATTGGATATTCATATCTTTTTCACTCACCTCATGTCGCTCTTTTTTGGTTTCGCTCAGCACATCTCCATCGATCATTTCAGTTAATTTTCCGGTAATAAACATACTTGCATCACCAACGACGGAAGTAAGCTTCATGGCTCCTACGTTTTCAGTATGGTTCAATCCAATACTGTTAGATTTATTCATTCCCACCGTTGTCGTCATATTTTCACCTACATTGATGTTCATATTCTTACAGTTCAGGGTCATGGTCTCCGGTGCAGTGATATTGATATTGCTTCCTGTAGTATCCAGGTGGATTTCGTTGCCACTTTTATCTGTGATAATGATGCTTTCATCTTCAGTAAAAACAATTCTGTGCCCACTTCTTGTCTGGATAGATTTGACACGGTTGTCTGCACCTCCTCCAAGACCAATTCCTCCATGGAACATTCCTCCCATTACAAATGGACGGTCCGGATGGCTATGTACAAAGTTGACCATTACCTGGTCTCCTACTTCAGGAATCGCGACATACCCGCGGTTTTGAGTAATCTTGTCAGTTCCTCCTGCATCAGGGGTCATTACTCTCACAAAATGAGTGGTATCATTCATCTGCCAGTCGAATCTTACCTGTACTCTTCCCTGTCCTTCCGGATCTGCATTAGCAATTACCGTTGCGATCTGAGGTTGTGCAATAGGAACATTAAATTCAGGTTTTGGTAAAAATCCTGTATCTGCTGCAATTGATTCAAAGGACCCTTTATAATGTCCAATAGTATCAATTTCATGAACAACTTCTGTAACCATAACTTTGGTAAAATAAGAAGTCTCGTTACTATCCGGCTTTCTCATGTGAATATCTGCCACACATCCCGGATGAAGGAATGGTACTGTAGTAGAGCCGGAAACTGAAAATACACTCACCGCTTCACTTCCTGCAGTACTCCTCTGAGAATTTTCTACATCTAAGTGAGTGGATGCCTTAATTGGGGCCACTTGAAGTGCCGGTGTTTTATAGATTTTATCGTTATGACTATATGCTGTTTTTGCAAGATCTCCCAAATGATTAACCGGAGTGTCACCCGATGTTAATTTCTCATTTTTACTGCTGTTATAGCCGTAATATTGTGGTTTTGTATGAACAGCTTTTAATTCTACCCTTATGTCATCAGCATTGCTGCCATAAGTTAGTTTTATAGGCTTATTCTGTGGTGGAAGTTTTCCAAAGTGAAGAACTTCTCCGTCATAGTAGAATTGTTCTCCATAGGCTTCTGCCATTCTTGCAAGGTAGTTATAATGAGTCTCGTTGTATTGGCTGCTGTAAATAATCTGAGAATAGTCATTGCTATCTACTCTGATATCAAAACGTCCTTTATCAATTCCCTGTTTAATTACTTCTTCAGCAATGATTCCCATATTAACAGGCTGTCCGCCTCCAAAACTTTGAATATGGGGAGCACCATCCAATAGGATCGTTGGGCTGTATCCTGAAAGTACAATATTTCCAAGACTCATCTTTTCCTGACTGAATCCTACTTTGGTAATTAATCCTACGAAATTTCTTTCAGGACTATTATCAATATCTTTATAGGAAATAATAGCAGTAAGACGTTTTCCCAAAAACTTATTTGCCTCCTCAAGGGTATGGCTTTGCCTGTCTCCCAATGCATCATGGGCAAGGGTAAGGCTGAATTCGTGATGGTGACTCGCTTTTTGCTTAAGCGTGAAGTGTTTGTAATACTTAATAATTTTCCCCTCCACAACCAGTGAAAGTTTTACCAACCGGTTGATCCCTGCATGATGGTTTTCTGATATCCCATCAGCATTCTGTGAAGGACGGAAAGAAGAACCCTTTGTCTTTGTTTCGGTTTTCATATGCTTTGTGTTTAGTTTAGTATTAAAGATAGCAATATTTTACGAAATAGTCATCATATCAATGAGATATGAAATAATTAATCAATATAAAATTTGATGTCAGGCAAAAAAAGACCGTCTTTAAAAGGGACAGTCTTTTTTTTGTATGAATGTTGATAATGTGTAACAATGTTAGCTTGTTGGCCAAAGTCCAGCATACTCAGAATTACCATAGCTGATGGTTTCAGCACTGATTACGAAGCTAATGAACATACTGTTGCTGTCTACAGCATCAAATTCTACCTGATGCTGGATCACATAACCATTCTGCCAGTTCAAAGTGATTAATGTTCCTTCTTCGTGAGATTTATTGAAAGTAATTTCTCCTACAGTTGGCTTATATTTTCCGTTCAATAAACTTTCTAAGATATCTGATTTTTCAGTAGCTTCTACTGTAACTTTGATAAGTGCGTTAGAAGGGTCAGATGCTACACGTCCTGATACGTCAGTTGATCTTGATACGCTGTAGTTCATTTTTAATAATTTCTGACCTTCTCCGTTGTTAAATTTTAAGATTCCTCTCGAATTTCTTTCTGCCATGATTTGTAAATTTTAATCGTTAGTAATATTTTGTGATTCAGTGATTGTTTAGCAAATATAAAAGGTCTTTTTCGCTAAAAAAAACTTTTCACTATAAATTTGAAAAATTGTAGTAGTTCTACGACTTTTTGTAGTAATTCTACGATACTGGATTTATAAATCAATCCATAACAGCCACCAATAAAGCATTTTAAATTTTATCCCCAATTAAGGAGAAAACACACTTTTACACTCAAATGAGAAATAAATGGCTTCATCTCTTCGAAAATTCAAGATTTTCACTTCAAAATTCCACAACAAAAATCAGAAGAAAAGTTATTGTTTAAAATAATATGAAAATTTTTCATCTCGGACTACTTTGCATAAAAAAAGCAGAAGTACAATTACTTCTGCTTTTTTATTATCTTATATGATAAAACTAACCATTAATGTTTAGTATATTCCGGAGCTTCTGTTTGGATCATGGTAGGAGTAAAGAACTCATTAAGCCAATAGAATGTTTGTCCGTTTTGCTGGATCTTCACCGCCGGATTGTTTCTGTGATTCAGCATTCTTTCTGCCAACTCTTTATAGTTATGGAAATAGGTTCTTACCGTTTCATTACGAACTATTTTTGATTTTCTCCAGCCTTTAAGCTTGAACTTAGCCAATATCTCTTCTTCAGAAAGGTCAAATCCTGTACTCATTCCAATAGCATAAGACATTGGCAATTCATAAAGGTCTCCTTTATCTAAGAACTTGATTGTTGGATTGTATTTCTTCAACAGTCTTACATATTCCTTAATGGCTTTTGACTGGCTGAAACCTGGTTTATCAGGCTCTGTATTTCTATATACTTCAGAATAAAAAGCTTTAAGATTATCATATTCCGATTCAGAAATAAGGATTCCTTTTTCTATACTTGGAGTAATTTCTTTCAGTTCTTTTGGCAAATATCCTTTTACAAGGAAAGGATTTCCGTAGTTAATCAGCTGCGCTGCAATTCCAGCAGAAACAGGGTTCGTAAGTCCTGGATATAGATATTTGTACTTCAGATCCACATCTGTTTTCCCAGCTCCTACAGAGGAATGGAAATATTCATTTAATGACTTATCAACATTCTGATTATCTAAAGTAACCTGAGCAATAAGACTGTCTACTGATTTTTTCAGGAATCCCGGAGTAGCTATATCTCCTTTTTTAGGGAAGATTACAAATCCCTGAGACATACTCTGCTTAGGATACGCTAACGAGAAAAATCCTGCATCTCCTTCTACCAGACTGAAGTTATTTTTGGTAAGAACATCAGATTGGTTAATGATCTTTTGCTTTTTAAGTTCTGCAATATTTTTAGCGGTATTGGTTACCACATTTTCAGCCATTAATACAAAGTCATTATACGTATCTGAAGACCTTGCACTGGTCTGGAACATAATCAATCTTGCCTGAGCCTGGGTAAGCGAACCTATTACACTGTACATATTTCCACTTTGATTAGCAGAGGTACCTACAGTTACAACAATATTGGTTTCATCAGGAACATTCGAAAGAAGGTTTCCGGCTGCCGTAAGAGCTTCTCCTACCGGCTGGTAGCCATTGTTGCTGCTACAGTTCATTTCGTTCGTTTTCTGATCGATAAATGTTGTGATTTTACTGTAATCTGTGCTTAGGTTGGAAACTGCGGTATTGTTACCACAAGGATTATTTTTATATAAAACCACTCCATATTTTACATTATTGAAATACGAAGGTTTCTCAAATCTTAGCTGAAGATCCTGTAACAATGATTTTACAATAGGTGCATAAGGTGCATTTCCTGCACTTATATCCAAAGCAAAAACGATATTGATGTTTTTATCTCGGTCTGTAATTTCTCTATATCGGTCGAAATAGATAGGTTCTCCCAAAACATTAAAGACATAGTTTTTACTGTAATCAAGAATATTGGTAAAATACTTGGTTTTGGAATCCGGAGTTGGAGCTTCATTTAAAGCCAGGGTTACCGGGAAAATGTTTTCTAAAGGTTTTCTCTTATTGACATCTGTCAGAAGAATAGCAGTCCTGTTTTCTGCATCTGAACCTGATGCACCTGGGTAACCTTCTCGTACTCCGAGTTCGGTATCATTAATTCCTGTTGTATTTTTAAGTTTGATGGCTGAACGCTCACCCCATGTAGAAATTACGTTGGAGCTCACCCATCCGTACAGGCCTTTTCCGATACTATCGATATCAATAGATGGTTTTTTACCTACCAGGAATCTTTTGTTATTTTCAGCCTGCTTGTAAACATATACCATCTGCCCGTTAGGGATCTTTACATTGGCTGCTTCAATAAGACTTGGTGAATTGAACACCATGATAGAGTCATTCTTGTAGTATCTTTCAGCGCTTTTAATTACTTCACTGTTATTAGGTACTACTGCTACTCTTACAGGGTATCCTGTTCTTTCGCTTTTCAGGGAATGATTCCATAAAAGCAGGTCAGATTCATGAATCCAACCATAGGTTTTAATAGATTTTGATGAGACTTTTTTCATTAAGGCATCCGGAACATATTCCGCTACCTTTACCATTCCGTCTCTATGCTTCAGAACCATTAAAGGTTCCAAAAACTTTACTTCTTTATACGATTTTTCGTCATCTTTATCCAAATAAGCCGTATTTCTTGATCTGTCTGAAATAACGATCCATGGAACGGATTTTTTAGGATAACCGTTGACAACTGTTGAATTATCTACCTTTCCGTATTGAGAAGGTTCAGGAGTCTTCTTTGAAGGAAGCTTAACCTGACAACTCGTTAATAATACTGATAATCCTATGTAATATGCTGCTAGAGGAAATTTATTTTTCATCCTATTTATCTTTTTATGATTGGTACATCCGGAAAACCGAATGGTATTATTTGCTTTGGTTTATATCTACTTTCGTTACACAGTTCTGTGTATCATCTAAATTAACCTTTACGGTCTGGATCACAGTATTCTTATCAAACTGAAGACCTGCACAATACATGTAGAAGTTGTTTACTTTACTGTCATTTACTTTTACTACTGTGTTTTCATTGTTACACAAATAAGTTTTCAACAGGTAATTGTAGTGCATATTAAAACTGTTACCATTAGCAATTTGTTGTAAATGATATTTGAAATCATTATCCACTTTCGCGTAAGAGTCTTCTACAGATACTTCTTCTTGTTCCAGAGAGTTGTAAGCAGGAATGATTTTGATATGATGGTAGATAGGTTCCTGGCTTTGCTCAGTGTAAAGAGTAACTACATAATCTCCCGGCTTTTTATAAGCATAGATGGCCATTTTCTCTTTAGCATCTGTATTTCCTGTCTCTCCAAATTTCCATGCAAAATCTTTCGCATCAGATACAGCACGGAATTGTACATTCTCATTCTGCATTGCCTGAGCCTGAGCTTCAATAGTTGTTTTGGATTTCGTACTGTCTTTCGGTTGTTTGATTCCTCTTGCAGAAACCATTACTGGGAATGATTTTGTGTACTTGTTGTCAACAATCAAACTTACCTGATAATATCCAGGCTTATTATAAAAGTGAATTCCACTGTTTTTATCAGAAGTTGTTCCGTCTCCAAAATTCCATCTTTTGGTTTTTGCAAACTGGGTTTTATCTTCAAATAAAAGGGTATCTCCTACCGACAATGTAGATGGATAGACTACTCCAACAATATCATCAGCAGAATGGATCACTTTTTTCTGCAACCAAAGAGCAACCAGGGCTGCTATGAGCAATGTTGCAATAACACCGATAATAATGTTCTTTTTGTTCTTTTGAAAATAATTCATAGTTAATAATTGTGATGTGTTTTATTTATAGTTCCTAAATTCATTGTTCGTTTATTGGGAACGAGCCTTCAACTCACTCTGACGTTTATAAATCTTATCCTGTTTATCCTTAAATCCTATTCTGCATTCTTCCACTTGTTTTTCAAATCTTTTAATATCTTCTGAAGTGGTTGAGATTACTTTTTTATCATCAAAGTACATCTTATAGAATTTGGCAATCTGCGGATAAGCATCTTTTCGGATATCAACAATATTATCATGACGTTTAAAATAGTCATTCAGATCATTGACTCCTACAAAGATATTGTTTTCCACAAAAGGCTGTGGCGCTTCATCGGTAAGTTTGGTAATCATGGTATATGTACTGTCCATGATAGGGATAATAATTTTTTGGTGTTGTTCAAATTCAGACTTCTGTTCAAGATTCTGAATTCCTCTTACGTCTTCATCAGAAAACGGAGATTCAAATCCTTTTAAAAAGATAACTCCCAAAAATATCATGGCAGTTACAAGCATCAGTATTAAATAAAAAAACTGATAATGCCTTTCCTTTTTAGATAGTGTAATTTGTCCTTGCATATCTTTATCTTTTTATCTTCTTCTACCTCCTGTGAAATTTCTTGTAGGATCTTTTCTAAGTTCATTATTGGCTCTGCTCACTTTGCCCATACATTCATCCAGATCTCTGAGAACTGTTTTCTTTTTGTATTCTACACCACTAATCTTGGTCTTCAAAGTAAGCATAGGTCCTATCTGTTTCATCAATGCAGTATAATGTTTAAAGCTTGTGATACTGTCTCTTCCCATAATACTTTTGACATTTCCTACGTTATCCATGATATTGGTTCTTAGAAAGGCCTCATTTTCCACCTTGTTCATATCAAGCTGGGTCATCTTATCATAAATATCATCTACATTCTCTTTCAGCATATCACTTCGACGCATTAATTCTTTGTAAGCTTCAGCTTCACGACTTATCCCCTCACGCTGTATATCATAGCTCTTAAAAAAGAGATACAAACAGCTAAAGGATACCATAGACAAAACGACAAAAGAAAGAATAAACTTCCAAATGCCCGTTCTGACGTCAGATTTGTTCAATTTTTTTTCCCTGTTCGAAGACATATATTTGCGATTTGTTTGGCCTGTGAAAATATAAAAAAAAAATTTTATGCACAATACGTATTTTCCCTGTCACGCATTCGTGAAATCCCGGTTTAAATTAATATTAATTTTCTCTTTAATAAGTTTTTCATAAATTAGGCCTCTGAATTTTGAATATCATTTGCCAAATCGATATTAAGAATGAGTAAAATATTATCTAATACCGTGCGTTTTTCTATAGCAGACAGTGATTTTTATTTTAAAAAAATAATGATCAAAACTCTGATGGAAAATCCTTTCTATATGCTGTTGAACGACTGTAAAAATGGCCATGAGCTGGTGAACAGAATTTACAGAAGACAGGAAGATGTATTTATCATAGAGCTGTTTATGCCGGTATTAAGCGGAATTGAGGCCATTAAATACATAAGGAAAAACAACGCAGAAACACCTATTATCACTTATTCTGGTACTTATCAGGAGGATATGGCTGAAATTCTGTCGAGAATACCCAATATATATTATTGCCAGAAGAACAGTACCATTATTAAAGACATCATTAAGGGAAGTATTGCTTCTGATGAGTTTGATTACGAGAGCTATTCGAAGGAATGGGAACAGCAGCCGCTTGCCGTACAGGAATATATGGACAGGCAGAAGAAAGGGCAGGAAGAGCTTTCTCCAGCTGAAATACAGCTTATGAGATTTTGTTATGAAGGTTTCAGTAATAAGGAAATTGCAGAAAAGCTGAATCTGAGTACAAGAACGATTGATACCTATATCAACCGTCTTACGGAGAAATTAGGATTAAAGACTAAACTTCATCTGATTCGTTTCTGTGTAGAAAATGGATACTACAATTCCAGTATGTAGTGATTATGGGATATTAGTGTGTGTAGCAGAAAGCTCTTGTAAGTTCATTGTTATACGCTCTATTTTTTACCATTATTGATGATTATTCATCATTATACTATAATATTATTTTATTGTTAAATTATCTCGAACCTGCGTTAATATAGCATATACATTAATAGTTCAACTATTTGAACAAAAATATTTTGCCACTAATTTGCTAGTATTCAATTTTTTTAACTAAATTTGCACACCTAAAATTTAAAATTAAAATAAGGAAATGACAAAGGCAGAATTGGTAAACACCATCTCAAATAAGTTGGGAACAGAAAAGAATGAAACACAGAAAGTTGTAGAAGCTTTTATGCAGGAGATCAGAACTTCTATGTATAATGGGGATAACGTTTATCTGAGAGGTTTTGGATCTTTTATCATTAAAACAAGAGCTGCTAAAACAGGAAGAAATATTTCTAAAAACACTGCGATTGAGATTCCTGCTCATAACATTCCTGCTTTCAAACCTTCAAAATCTTTTGTTGAGAAAGTAAAAACGAAAGTTGCAGTAAAATAAGAACATTAACTGAATATTAACTAGTTACTAAAAAATTAAAATTATGCCAAGCGGAAAGAAAAGAAAAAGACACAAGGTTGCGACTCACAAAAGAAAGAAAAGAAGAAGAGCAAACAGACATAAGAAAAAATAATCTCTTTTTCTCGAGATTTACAATATAATGATATAGTTGGTGGTTTTAAATTTTTAAAGTTCACCGACTATATTTTTGTTTGCAACTATAAGATTCCGCGGAAAACGGATGGTTTCAAATATTATTTTAATAAAAATATAATGGTTTTCATTCTAAATCCTTATATTTAATAGATGAATTAATCTAGAACAATACCAATTTCCTAAAATCTTAACAATTTTATCTTATAACAAAATGAAGAAAGAACTAATAGTTTCGCATGAAGATGATCTTACAAAGATTGCACTGCTGGAAGACGGAAGACTATGTGAACTTCATGAGCAAGAGGACAAAAGCGATTTTATAGTTGGAGATCTGTTTATAGGAAGAGTAAAAAAGCTGGCCCCCAACCTTAATGCAGCATTCGTAAATATAGGATATGACAAGGATGCATTCCTGCATTATCAGGATCTGGGACCACAATACCTTACATACAGAAAGTTTTTAAAAGATACAATCTCTAAAAAACAAAACACTTCAAGCTTAAAAAATTTCGAGATACAGCCCGAAATAGATAAAAATGGAACGGTAGACAAAGTCATTGCAAAAGACGATCTGGTTCTTTTGCAAATTACCAAGGAGCCTATTTCTACAAAAGGCCCCAGAATTTCTACCCAAGTTTCACTGACAGGACGTTTTTTGGTTTTAATTCCATTCGACAATAAGGTTTCCATTTCCAAAAAGATCAAGAGTTTTGAGGAAAAGGAAAGATTAAGAACTCTGATCGACAGCATTAAGCCTGAAGGTTTTGGAGTAATTATCAGAACTGTAGCCGAAGGAAAAAAGGTTGCCGACCTTCATAATGATATGAATCAGCTGATTCAGAAATGGGAAAGCACCTTTAAAAATATCCAGAGAAATAAAGTTCCGTCTAAAGTTTTAAGTGAAGAAGACAAAGCTTCAGCTATTTTAAGAGACAATTTTAATCAGGATTTCGTGAATATCATCTGTGATGACGAGCAAATGGTAAACGAAATGACGAATTACGTTGAAGTAATTGCACCTGAAAAGAAAAATATTGTCCAGTTTTATGATTCTCATATTCCACTTCTGGAATATTACAATGTTGAAAAACAGCTTAAACAGAGCTTCGGAAAACATGTAAACATCCCAAGCTCCAAAGGCGCTTATCTTGTTATTGAACACACCGAAGCCCTTCACGTCGTAGACGTTAACTCCGGAAATAATATTACTACCGGAACTGCTGTCAATAAAGAACACGCTCTTAAAGTAAACAAAATGGCAGCCACTGAGATTGCCAGACAGCTTCGCCTCCGCGATATGGGAGGTATCATTGTGATCGATTTTATCGACATGCCTAACTCAGAGCACAGAAGAGAGCTCTACGAACACCTTAAAGAGGAAATGAAGCGCGACAAAGCTCGCCACAAAATCCTTCCTCCAAGTAAATTCGGTCTGATCCAGATTACCAGACAAAGAAACCGTCCGGAAAAACAGATCGAAACCAAAGAAGAAAACCCGAACAAAGACGGAGAAATTGTAGCTCCAATTGTAATCGTGGAAAGAATGGGTGAAACCCTAAGAAATATCCTGCAGAAAGAAAAAGGAAAAGTCTACCTGCACGTACACCCGTTTGTGGAAGCCTACTTAACAAAAGGCTTTCTTAAAAGTATCCAAATGAAATGGTTCATGAAGTATAAAAAATGGGTAACCATTGTACCAAGGGATTCTTTTAAATATTTAGAATACAGAATTTACAATTCCAAAAAAGAAGAATTGATAGAATTCTCTAATTAAGACAAAATTTAAAACCTTCAGTTTTCACTGGAGGTTTTTTTTATACCTTAGCCTAATGAGTTAAGCCACATTATACTTTTTTGAGTTTTGAATAAGGCCCATTCTATTGAATTTAATAACAGTATTTTTATCTTTTAATTTATGAAAAACCACCACTACAAAATCACCACTCAATGGACAGGAAACAAGGGAACCGGAACCAGCGGTTACAGAGACTATGAAAGAAGCCATACCATTTCAGCAGACAATAAAGTTGTTATTGAAGGCTCCTCTGATCCTGCATTCCGGGGAGATAGAACCAAGCATAATCCTGAAGAAATGTTTTTATCTTCACTTTCCTCCTGTCACATGCTATGGTATCTTCATTTTTGCTCCGAGGCGGGTGTTATTGTAACAGACTATATTGATGAAGCCACCGGAATTATGGAAGAAACCGCTAATGGCAGTGGGCATTTCACAGAAGTAACGCTCCATCCTACCATTACTGTTTCGGAGGAGTCTATGATACAAAAAGCAAAAGAGCTGCATCATAAAGCCAGTGAATTTTGCTTTATTGCCAACTCAGTTAATTTTCCTGTAAAACATATCCCTACTCTGTTAGTTAAATAAAAAAATATTTTCTAATAAAACTTCGGAAAACAGCAGTAATATTAAACATTTAGCTACAATAACTCTAAATTTCACACTCAAAACTCAACAAAAAGAGATTTATTTAGCAAATAATCAATAAAAATAACATTTTATTACAATAATAATCATATAAAACTAAAATTATTTATCAATATCATTCATTATATTAAGTTTTTTTTATATTTTTACATAAACAAAACCAACCATGATGAAACCAAGATTAACTATTTTTGATGAACCCATGTTGTATACAGAGGGTTTATCAAAATTACTAATGCAGAGTAAAATTTTCAATACAATAGACATCTGTAATTCTTTAGAAACTCTCTCCGAACAACTAAAAGACGAGCCGCCTGAAATGCTTGTCATGAGTTCCAATATTCTTATGCTTACTGAGATATGCAAATCTGTAGAAAGTATCGTATCAAAACATAATCATATTAAAATTATTATCATTGGAAGCTGTTATGATGTAATAGATATCAGAAAGCTATTCAATAAAGGCATTAAAAGCTATTTGGATAAAAACTGCAAATATGATGAATTTCTAAAAGCTATTAATGCTTTATTACTGAACGAAATTTATATTTGTGACCATGCGAAGGAAAGAATGCTGAGCTTCATCAGTAATGAACAGGAGAAGCGTAATTTCCACATCAGAGATCCCCTTACCCGTCGTGAAATGGAAATTCTAAAACTGATTTGCGATGGCTTTAGCAGCAAAGATATCTCTGAAAAGCTCTTTATAAGTATCAATACGGTAGAAACACATCGAAAAAAAATTCTTTTGAAACTCAACGTAAAAAACACTGCGGGAGTCGTAAAATATGCTATTGAAAATCATATTGTAGACTGATTGACAATTCCAGATCATTAACCTAAAAAATTCCAAACCTTCCGGCCTGGAATTTTTTTGCCTCGTTCTAAATTTCCTTTGATAAAAAACTTGGCAAACCAAAAATTATTAATTTATATTTTAGAATAAAAGTCAATGGTGAATGTCCAATTCGCTGTGCCTTTCAATCTTTTATCGAGGCAAAAGTTCATTACTTACGAAACACAATTCACTATTGACTTTTATATCAACGTTACCTTTAAATCTCTCCTCTCCTACTCATAGTCCGGCATTTCACCATTACTGAAAAGTGTGGCTCGTGAAAGATCTGTCATACTGCTGTTAAGATTTATTACCATTACATTTCTTTGTGAAATATTATCATTGGAAGTATTCATAAAGATCACCTGGGCATTATTGGGTGAAAATCTTGGGTCCAGATCATTAGTTCCTAATGCTTTTTCGCTTTCAGAAGAAATATCACTTATCGCATTACTCGTTAAGTTATAAATGAAAATATGAGAATCCAATTGGCGATAATTTCCACTTCCATCCTGGTATCCTGATAGATCACGGGTAAAGAGAAGAAGCTGCCCGTCTACAGAGAAATTCAATCCTCCACTAGCCCCAGCAGATCCGGACAATACTGTTTTAAGAACATTTCCCATCATATCTATAACATAAATACTTGTATTATAACCGTTATAGTCATTCGTTTTTATGGCAATTTTGCTTCCGTCATAGCTCCAGTCACATTCCGAAATCATGCTTCCATCCGGAGTGGTATATACCAGAGTCAGTCCGCTTCCATCTTTATTGATTCTATATAATTTATTAAAATTTGAATAAATAATTTCTTTACCGTTGGTACTCCAGGCAAAATCCACTTCGTAAGCATTAAAGCCGGCTACAGGAACAGTGGTTACTTTAAAAGGATTGGAACCATCCGGATTTGCGGTGTAAATATGGGTACTTCCCCCTTCAGTTCGGAGAAAAGCAATGAGACCTGCGTTATTATTTTTCCGTGGCCTCCAGCTGTTATAGGAAGAGTCTGTAAACTGAAAACTATTTCCCTGTTCATCACTTGACATGATAACAAAGTTACCATTCAGTTTTCTCACGTAATGATATCGGTTAGCCGGAACCGTATTGGTCGTAAACTTACCCGTCTGACTTAAAACTGGCTGGTGAATGCCGTCCGAAACAGACACCTGCCAGAAGTAACTTACACCAAACTTCAGATTTGAAAGTGTATAGTGATTCACTTTCAACTCATTAACCTGTATCACATTAGTGTCAAGATTATTTTTAATTGTTAAACTATATTTTAAAACGTCTGCTGTATCCGGATCGGTTGCACTCCAGGTCAGCTCAACACTCAATGGCTGATTGACCGCATTGTCTATCGGACTTAGAAGCTGCGGTGTGGTAGGTGGAGAATTCAGTGAAGTATCATCATCCATTTCAAATACCACTGTTACCACCTGATTTTGATTCTGCATATTGACAGACTGAAAGCTTGTAATATATCCTGAAAGCTCTGCTTTTACTGAATAATTACCTATCGGCATTGCCGCAATTTCAAAAGAACCATCTGTACCACTGAAAACGGTTTGTGTGGTAGGATTGGTAAAGATTTTCACATTCGCAAGGGGCACATTACTGCCTCTTTTCACTACTTTTCCTCTTAGAATTCCTGTTTGAGCCTGTTCTACAAGGTCTTCATTGCATGAAAACAGACAAAAAATCAGGATGAATATGCTTAGTATTTTGATTAAAGTTTTCATAATTTGTGTTTTTATTTGTTTCCAAGGTAAAAATTGATCCCCAGTGCAAAACGTAAGGCCTGATCTTTTCTTTTTCCATTGACAAGCCCTTCCCAATCATCTTTAAATCCTAGATCATATTGAGCAGAGGCTCTCAGCGAAAAGTTGTGATCAATCATGTATTCAAGCCCGCCTCCAACCTGTCCTTTGTATTGAGGTTTATATTTAGAGTACAATGCTCCTGCCCCCCCATAAATATAGGGACTGAATCTGTATTTTGGAAAAAGAAGGTATTCCAGATTCACTTCAGGACCGAAGTAGTTTCTTTTGACTATATTTTCATTTTCAAGGGTAAAATAGTTTCCATTTACCTCAACATTAAAGTTAGGAGTGAGGAAATATTTCATTCCCACTTTCCCACCAATATTCATTTTAGGATTTACATAATCATCTTTAACTTTCTGAGCTTCTACATTGGCAAATACGGAAATCTTTTGTCTATAATTCTCCGGATATCGGTTTCCTACTACCCGTCCATTATTATTTTCCTGTTCTTTATTATATTCATTGAGCAATGCCTGATAACTTGTAGTACTGTCAATCGCTTTTCCCCATATTTTATCTTGAATACCTTCTACGATAAGCGATTTAACGGCTTTTTCAATAGCTTCGGTTACGGCTAACTGAACGGGTTCGTTTTGAGTTAATCCTACCTCAGCTTCCAGAAGTCTTTCAGTATCTATATATCTGAAAAAGCTTCCATTGATACTGGTTGAAAGAATGGTTTTGGAAGTGTAAACTGTTTTAAGAATTTCTCCATTAAGCGTGGAAACAGCACGCAGATAAATGGTAATTCTATCCTGACGGTATTGTGTGGAAGCTCCAATGCCAAAGTAACGGGCACCAAGACCTCCTGTCAGGATATTACTGTCATAGGAAATGACTCCTCCTTCCAGAAGAATTCCGGCATATAGAAGTGGAGGAAGTGACTGAGTATTTTTATCTGCATCTTTAATATATTCTTGACGTGTAGACCGGATAATTTGTCTTTCATTGAGCAGGTTGGCAATATTTTCTCTTTCGATAGGAATGAACCAACGGCTGTCTTCAAGTGCTTTGATCAGAATGGTAGTGGTCCCCTGTGGCACGGCAGTGCTCCAGTTGTTACCATTTTCAGAAGGTTTATACTGGCCGGTCTGGTCTCTGAATTTATAAACTCCGATCACTATTTTCTCTTTAGGCAGAGGGAGTTTCTTAAGTTCTTCTGTGGAAGAAGTTACCTCTCCCATTGTTGGCTTTTCAGGATCTGAAGGTAGACCAAAGATTGAGCTACAGGCCTGTAAAACACATAGCAGAAAACTACAGAAAAAAATTCTGGTGTAAGTGTAAGTTCTCATGATAAGTTTGGTTTTAAGTTTTTATTTTATTTTGGAATTACGATCTCGGACTGATCGCCTGTACTGGTATCCAAAATATTAATCAAAAGTCCCTGATTGGTATTGGTAATCTGAAGGTAAAGTGAACCAAAAAGATAATTACCCGGTTTTATATTTCCACTCCCAAACTGCTCGTCAAATAGTTTTCTTGAAAGTTCACTGAGGATTTGTCTATTGAGACTCTGAGTAAAACTATCAAGGGAATTCACTTTATCAAGCAGATTGCTGTAATCGTTTTTTTGGTCAAACTGATTCTGTGCATTAGCTGAGCTTAAAAGCCACTGATAATTAAAAGTATCACCTCCAAATGCAGGATTAATCGGCTTATAAACAAGTTGCTGAGATTTTCCTTGGAAAATACCCGCAACAAAAAGTAAAAGAATAACAAAAG
Organism: Chryseobacterium sp. G0162; assembly: GCF_003815715.1. Classification (NCBI taxonomy): domain Bacteria; kingdom Pseudomonadati; phylum Bacteroidota; class Flavobacteriia; order Flavobacteriales; family Weeksellaceae; genus Chryseobacterium; species Chryseobacterium sp. G0162. Next base: position 1,367,628 of record NZ_CP033922.1, read on the forward strand.
TTTTCATAGCGGACGTTTTTAATAGATAAATTCATTTTTTATAAGGTTTTTCTTTGCTGTAAATTCCTTGATATATTTTAAGCTAAAAGCTAATTGTTCTTTTAAATAATCTTCTCCCGGATTGGTCATAAAGCTGTAGATTATTTTATCTTCCATCTGAATATTGATTTGACCGCTTGTTCCCCGAAGAGGAAGTTCAGCAATAGTGATGGCGCTGCTGCTTTTGTCCGGAAGCTGACTATATTGGATATAAAACATATCATAAAAGTCTTTTCCAACCTTAGTTTTGGTTTCATCAATGGTGAGTCCTTTAAGTTCATAAACAGCATCATCTTCTGCCTTGGCTATCTTCTTTCTAAAAAGATCACTATTAAGTTCAAGACTGTCTTTTGCTACCAAAGCTTTAGATTCCTCATCTCTGATATAAAGGAAAGCTTTCAACGCGTCTTTTGATTCAAGATTGACACTCATCTCAGATAATACCTTTACTTCGTTAGGATTGACAGAAAACTTACCACTTTGCTGATTATTGGAAAGGTTTCCTCCATTTCCTTTTTTTATAGATATTAAAAGATAATTCAGTTCTTTGTACACCGCTGTATTATTAACAACTATAGCTTTTATTTTGATTTGGTTCTCCAACGTGCTGCTTTCAATTCTTGCGGTTACTTTTTTATCCTCCTGCCCATAACCCAATATAAACAGGAAGACAAAAAAAGTATTCAAACTCAGGATGGATAAAGGTTTCATCATTTGTGATTTAATAATTTCTCATGAAGACGGTTCTGTTATCTCCTTTGACATTGATCTGAATTCCGTCTGAAATGCTATTGCTTCCCGTAACGTCAACGATATTATTACTTCCTTGCGTAATAATGGCAGCCTTGGTTTCCTTATCTGTGAATGAATTGATAAAATAAAGAGCGTTATAGTCTCCAAGCTGCTTTACAGTAATAATGGTTTTGTTATTAAGAGAAAGTTCTGCATTATTATAGTCACCCATCTGAATGATATTAGAGTAACCGGCATTCATTTCAATATTCTGTTTGGTGATAAGGTTTAAGATTGTATTGCTGTTGACCTTATCCCAGTCGATTTCCTGAGCCTGCAATGGCAACACCATATAAAGAGCTAAAACACTCCATCTCAAATTAAACATGGCATTGATATTTAAATTAAACATACATTCATAGAGAATGGAAGAAAGCCCACCCAGCAAATATTGATATACAATCATAATTTCCCGGCAATTTTAAGCTTTAAGCAAAAAAGGAGAACCCACACCTGTAGTTTCTCCTTTCAATGTTAAAGATTACAGTATTAAAAAGGGCTTAGTTCGATTGATTTACAACCATAGAGTTTCCATTACCTACCTGAGTTCCAATATGAAGGTGAGCATCACCAGTTTGAGTTACCCAAGTAAAGTTACCGTTACCAGCTTGAAGGTCAATAGCCATATTGGAATCTCCTAATTGTGCTTGATATAATTGGTTTCCATTACCCACTTGTATTCCTACAGCAGTGTTATCATTACCCACCTGAGCAGAAGCAGCAATATTATTACTACCTAGCTGTGTATGGTTTGCTGTATTATCATTACCATCCTGATACTGAACAAGCAGGTTATTAGCTCCTATCTGAAGTCCATCCGCTTCATTTCGTCTTCCTAACTGAACCTGATAAGCCATATTACCGCTTCCTAACTGAATCGCTGAAGCGTCGTTTCTTCGTCCATCCTGATATTGATACACAGAGTTACCAATACCTACTTGTACGGATGAAGCATCATTTCTTCTTCCAATCTGAGTTTGTTGAGTAGAATTCAATAAACCAATCTGCCAGGTTGATGCATCGTTTCTATTTCCTGTTTGGCTTACAGTATTTGAGTTCCCGATACCTATTTGATCTACATCTATTGAATTTCTATTTCCATTACTTACTGCAGTATTCATATTTAAGATACCTACCTGGTCAATATCTGCAGTATTACGGTTTCCATTCTGTGTTAAAGAATTCATGTTCAAAAGACCTGTCTGGTCTACAGTAGCTACGTTCAAGTTTCCTGTTTGGGTAGTCACATCAATATTAGATTGAGCGAAACTGAAACTCATGGCGATTAGTGTTAGCACACCTGAAAGTAAATTTTTCATCTTAGTAAAAATTAATTGGTTAATAGTATGACAAAGGTATATGCTCCATCTCAATGAGAAACCACCATCAAAGTGTAAATTATAAAAGTCACCATTTATGGTTTCTAAGCTCACTATTTCTGGTATTTACCGAATCACGGATTTCAGTTACGTAGAAATACGGTATACAGAATGTCAATGGTGAATAGGCAATTTGCTTAGTATGTCAATTTTTTAGGGAATAGCCAGCAACCATTCACGATTCAATTGTGAAACACACCCCTACCATTGGTTAATTAATGTTAAGGCCTTTATTTCTTCAGGAATATATTGTTAAATTTGAGCTATGGAAAATTTTGGAAAAGATTTATTAAGAAAAATAAAAAGTGTAGAGCTTCCCGGTGAACCCGCCCATGGAGTGTTCTCACCTCCCTACCGTCCCGTTTTTACGTACGATGAAGTACTTGCAAAAAATCCTAAGTTTGCAGCCGTAAATATTGTGTTGTATCTAAAAGATAACGAGTGGTATTTTCCGTTAATCCAAAGAACCGTTAATGAACATGACAGACATAGCGGACAGATCTCCTTACCTGGCGGAAAGCGTGAAGAAATGGATCAGGATTTTGCTGAAACTGCCATTAGGGAAACCTCTGAAGAAATTGGGATAGATAAACATTATGTGAGAATTATCAGAGAAATGTCTCCCATTTATATTCCACCAAGTAATTTTTACGTATATCCGTATATTTCATATACTAAAAAGAATCCGCTCTTCGTTCTTCAGCAGAGTGAAGCTGTAGAGACCATTGAGTTTCCGATCACTTCTTTTTTAAACCTGTCGGATACTCCAGAAATTATGGCACTTCCGAGTGCCGGCGGAAGTGAAGTTCCTGTTATTAATTTCAATGGATATATTATCTGGGGTGCTACGGCAATGATATTAAGTGAATTCAGCCAGTTGCTGAAAAAAATGTAACTTTGCACTACCGTGTTTAATTAAAAAATGGCGAAGAAAAATATTTTCACCGATGCATTCGGAACACCTTATTTTTTAAAAAGGTTTATTATTTTTATTTTAGGAGTTGTATCCTACAGAAGGTTCAACGGCTTTAATAAGTTAAAAATAACCGGAACAGAGCACCTGGTGGATCTTCCGGATTCTAATGTATTATTTGTATCTAACCACCAGACTTATTTTGCTGATGTAGCTGCAATGTATCACGCTTTCTGTGCCGTAAATAATGGATATTTAAATACGATTAAGAATCCGATCTATCTGTTAAATCCAAAAATCGATTTTTACTATGTAGCAGCAGAAGAAACCATGAATAAGGGTATTCTTCCTAAAATCTTTAAGATTGCAGGAGCCGTAACAGTAAAAAGGACCTGGAGGGCAGAAGGAAAAAATGTCAACAGAATGGTAGACATGAGCGAGGTAGACAATATTATGAAAGCACTGGACAACGGCTGGGTAGCAACCTTCCCTCAAGGAACAACATCTGCCTTTGCCCAGGGACGAAGAGGGACTGCCAAATTGGTAAAAAACCAACGCCCAATTGTAATCCCGATTAAGATTAACGGATTCAGAAGAGCATTTGATAAAAAAGGACTTCGTGTAAAGGTTACCGGTGTAAAACCTACCATGGAATTCAAGGCTCCTCTGGATATCGATTATGATAATGAAAAAGCACCGGAAATTTTATTGAAGATTATGACTGCTATTGAGCAGACTGAAGACTTCAATGTATTACACAATTATGATGAAGAACTTAAAGCTAAAAAATTAGAACAAAAGGACTCAAATAATTAAAGTAAATTAAAATTATGAACAGAATAATCGGAATTTTATTCGCCATCATAGTATTTGTTTCATGCAACAGCCAAAAAGTATATTCGGATTTCGACATCAGCTATTCGAAAAGTGGTGGCTATGCTCCCGTATATGAAAATCTGCTTATCAAAGGGAATAATGTACATTACTCATTTGAAGGTCAGGGAAAAAAATACAAACAGGATTTTAAAATTTCCAATGAAGATCTGAAAAAACTGGATCAGGTTCTTTCACAGAATAATTTCAGAAGAATACAGGAAGATCGTAAAAAATTATACGACAATATTGCTACTTCGATCAATATTAAGAAAGGTCCTAATGAAGGCAGTAAGTCGGATGCCAGTATGATTATTCCTAATTATCAGACTAACTGGAATAATATTCTTGAGGCTTTCCAGCAGATCATTAATACTAATGTTAAAAAACAGTAAATACAATTGAAAACCCACTTCATTGCCATTGGCGGAAGCGCCATGCACAATCTTGCCATTGCATTAAAAGATAAAGGATATCAGGTTACCGGCTCAGATGATGCTATTTTTGAACCATCAAAATCCAGATTGGAGAAAAAGGGAATATTACCTCAGGAAATGGGTTGGTTCCCGGAAAAAATCACTCCGGATATTGATGCTGTGATCCTTGGAATGCATGCTCATCAGGATAATCCTGAACTGGCTAAGGCAAAAGAATTAGGGTTAAAAATATATTCTTACCCGGAATTTCTATATGAACAGTCTAAGAATAAAACCAGAGTGGTTATTGCCGGATCACACGGAAAAACAACCATTACTTCCATGATCCTTCATGTGCTGAATTTCCATCAGAAAGAGGTAGATTTTATGGTGGGTGCTCAGCTGGAAGGCTTCGACTGTATGGTAAAACTAACTCAGGATAACGATTTTATGGTGTTGGAAGGTGATGAATACCTTTCTTCTCCTATTGACCTGCGTTCCAAATTTTTATTGTACCAACCGAATATCGCCCTGATGAGTGGTATTGCATGGGACCATATCAATGTTTTCAAAACATTTGATGATTATATTGAACAGTTCAGAAAATTTGTAGCAAGCATTACTCCAGGTGGTGTTTTAGTGTACAATGAAGAAGATCTGGAAGTGGTGAAAGTAGTGGAAAATGCTGAAAATTATTTCAGAAAGATCCCTTACAAAACTCCTGAATATGAGATCAGCAACGGAAAAGTATACCTAAAAACGGAAATGGGAGATGTTCCTCTTTCTGTTTTTGGAGCACACAACCTGTTGAATATGGAAGGGGCAAGGCATATTTGCCAACAGCTGGGTATTATGGACGAAGATTTCTATGAAGCAATTATGAGCTTCAAAGGAGCTTCTAAACGTCTTGAAAAGGTAGAAAGAGAAGATAAAGGAATATTGTATAAAGACTTTGCCCACGCTCCCAGTAAAGTAAAGGCTGCTGTAAAAGCATTCAAAGAGCAGTTTAAGAATGAAAAGAAATATGGCTTCCTTGAACTTCATACCTACTCTAGCTTAAATCCCGCCTTTTTAGAGCAGTATGACCACGCTATGGACGGATTGGAGGAAGCGGTCGTTTTCTATTCTGAAGATGCTTTAAAAATTAAAAGAATGGAGCCTATTTCTCCGGAATTTATTAAAGAAAAATTCAAGAATGAGAATCTAAGGGTTTTCACAAATGCTGAAGATCTTCACGCTTACTGGAATACATTGGATAAAACCAACGGAGTTTATCTGATGATGAGTTCAGGAAATTTTGGCGGTCTGGATCTGACGAAATAAATTCAATTTGAGAATGAGTTAATTTAAGAATTTGATAATAATACCTCAAATTTCCAAATAAAATAAATTCCTTTCAGTTTTGAAAGGAATTTTTTATTTTATTTGATTCTTTTAAAATAAAATTTAATAACATCTTTTATTCCGTCGCCATCAACATCCGCAAGATGATCTTCAAACACCATATCTGTTTGCGTTAATTGAGAAATAGTATAAGGAAAATCTTTATCATCATCATACCAAAACTTTTTAGATTCCAGATCAAAAGTATACCTTCTGGTAACAACGTCTGTCTGCACACAATTATTATTTTCAGGAGCAAAAGTTGTGGAAGTCATATCTTTTTCTCTAAATTCATGAGTCCCTTTTTTCTCACATTCGCTGAAGACATGGACTTCTGTTTGTTTATTTGCTGATGTATATTTTTCAGCTTTATTTATATACCATTTTCCAACAATAGAAGCATTATTCGTTCGTGGTTCATCATCATTACTGCTGCTGCATGCTACAATTGTTGAAAATGCAGCTAATGATAGAAATAATTTTTTCATGAAATAATTTAAAATTGTATTTAAACCTCGAAGATACTACAATTTCATTTACTTCTCCTGAGCTTGAAATATGAGATTTTTCAGAATTTGTTCAGTAGAGAGTTCGCTGTAATCATGAATAGATTGTCCTGTCCAAATCCCCACAAAGTCTGCATTCTGTTTAGCTTTAGCAGCTTTCCGTAATGCGTTTGTCAGTTTATTTTGATAAGGATAAGGCAGAATATATTCAGAGTTTTCAACCGTATCAATAAATTTATTTTTAACTCCTCTGGCATATCTGCCTGAAAAGCTTTTTGTTAACATGATCTCATCTTCTCTTACTTTTTTAAGCCTTTCTTTTTCAAAAGGCTGCAAAGCGCTTTCCTGGGAAGCCAATAAAAGATTGCCTACCTGGAATCCTTGTGCTCCCAAATCTTTTACTGCCCGTAAAGTTTTCCCGTTGTAAATTCCACCTGCATAGACCAGCGGAACCTTTACGTGATCGTATACCTGTGATAATAAAGACAAACCTCCGATCTGTGGAACATGTTCCGGATCAAAAGTTCCTCTGTGACCACCAGCTTCTGTTCCCTGCACACAGATGATATCAATCCCTGATTTTTCTAAAATTAAAGCCTCACTTACAGAAGTACAGGTACCAATAAGTCTGATTCCATTTTCTTTAAGCTTCTGAATGCTTTGATGATCCAGATTCCCAAAAGTAAAACTTAAAATTTTACAATTTTCTTCAATTACCGCATCCACCAGTTCATGATAAGATCTCACTTTAAGATCTTCCAGATCAGGAAAACTGACTTCAATATTATTGTCTTTTGCAAGTTGCTCTAAAAACGTTCTGGTTTTAACAAATTGATCTTTTAAAACCTCTGTTATTTTGGGAATATGATGTACAAAAATATTAGCTGCAAAAGGTTGATCTGTTAACTTTTTTGTCTCCCTGATCAATTCAATAGATTCATCTGCTGAAAGATCAGCTAATGCCAACGATCCCAGACACCCTGCACGAGTTGCAGCAGCAACCATTGGTACAGTACTCACTCCAAACATCGGAGCCTGAATAACAGGGTATTTTACTCCTAATTTTTTACTGATTGTTTCCGGCCAAAACATAGAAATTATTTTAAATAAAAAGGTACAAAAAATAAGAACACCTCATTTTCAAGAGGATATGATATTCCTCACGCTGAGCAGAAAATAAAAATCCCGCAGATCTCACAAACTTCACAGATCAAAATCTGCTTTATCTGTGAAATCTGCGGGAGATATGTTATTGTAATTAAATATCCGCTACAGAATTCAGCATCTTTTGCTCCCATTCCGGGTCTTTTGGATCAAAGAATAATCTTTTCCCTGTATCTAAAGAACGGACAACATTCATTTCATCTGCCGTCAGTTCAAAATCAAATACATTAAAATTCTCTTCAATTCTTGATGGGGTCACAGATTTCGGAATGACTACAAAACCTTCCTGTAAATGCCATCTCAGGATTACCTGGGCCACTGTTTTTCCATATTTCTCAGCAATTGCCTTCAGATCAGGATTATTTAAAAGGCTAGCATTTCCATTACCAAGCGGGCTCCAAGGCTGTGTTATAATATTATTTTCCCTGTCATACACCTGTAATTCTTTTTGTTGGAAAACCGGGTGGAGTTCAATTTGGTTGATGACCGGAAGAATCGTTGAGTTCGATTTTAACTCTTCAAGCTTTTCAACGGTAAAGTTACAAACTCCAATTGCTTTAATCTTTCCTTCCTGATACAGCTCCTCCAAAGCCTTCCATGTTCCCAGAAAATCACCATAAGGCCAGTGAATAAGATACATATCCAGGTAATCCATCTGTAGTCTGTCTAACGTTCTCTGAAATGCACGCTTTGCTTTTTCATACCCATGATCCTGAACCCAGACTTTAGAGGTTATAAATAATTCATTTCGATCAATCCCACTGTTTTTTACGGCATCTCCTACAGCCGTTTCATTTTGATAAATAGCAGCAGTGTCAATCATTCTATACCCTGTCTGAATAGCTTTAATGACAGCATTTTCGCATTCTTTCAGGTCCTCCATCTGCCATACTCCAAAGCCTAAAGCAGGAATATCCACTCCGTTATTTAAGGTTACTACAGGTTGTCCTGTGTAAGTTTTCTTTTGCATAAATCTTTATTTTTATCATTAATATAAAGTGATGAAACAAATTTGCGATAAAAAAACGGAATTCTGGCTTACCAATTTTACTGTTTATTGTTAAAAATGTTATTTGATGAATGTTTGAGATAGGTTGAAAAATGCGGAGGTACAAAAATTTTATCTGCGATAAAATGAATTCTGCATATTTAATAGCCACGGATGCACAAATAAAATTGTATATGAACCGTTTTATCTATAAAATCTATGTTGCTATGTGGTTTATTTTTTTTGAACCACATAGCAACATAGATGATAAATGCAAATAAAATTATTCGTGCATTGGTGGCGAAATATCATCAATATCACACTCCCGAAAATCTTCGATTTTCTTGCGCCTTTGCTATTTCCAACCTCCAAATATTTGTCACTCTATCTATGACTGGGTTCAAATCTCTATTTTCCTTATTTTTGTGGAAGTGATGATTCTTAAATCCTTCATATAAGCCTGTAAATGGAACAGTATACTTTTAATAAAATTGCCAAAGATTCGGAGATCCCTTATGAATTACTATTGTTAGCTGACGAAACCGTTGAAGCTATTAATCAATACATCTTCAAATGTGATATCTATCTGTTACATGACGGAACAGAAAATATTGCTGTGATGGCTTTATATAAAAACAGTGATACTGAACTGGAGATTAAAAATATTGCAGTAATCGAAAGCTATAGAAGCAAAGGAATTGGCAGTATTCTGATTCATAAGGCCAAAGAAATTGCAGCTAACAATCAGTATGAAATTCTGAGCGTGGGAACTTCCGATACCGGATTCCAACAAATTAGATTTTATGAAAAAAACGGTTTCATGAAAACAAGAATACGTAAAGATTTTTTCATTGAAAATTATCCAACTCCAATTTATGAAAATGGGTTACAGATGCGGGATATGATTATTTTAGAATATACCCTGATCTAATTTTTCAATACTGTATATTACTCCTTTGTGCCCATTACTTTACGGAATAATCCTTTAATATGTTCTATTTCCGTTTGATAATTGGTCTTTTTTCGGCATCCGAAATACAAAGTATTTTCCAGCTTTTTCTTTCCCTCCCAGATCAGCTTCACCTCTCCACTGTCAATTGCATTCTTGCACAAGAAATCCGGTACAACGGCTAATCCTGTACCTCCTTTCAGGCAACGGATGATAGAATTGAGATTAGGAACGATATAATTGGGGCGGAAATTCGGTTTGTGACCAAAATTTAAAGTCCAGAACTGGAAAAGATGTTCCATATCTCCGGTAGTTCCATACCATTTCTCATTCTTCAGCCATGCTTCGATCTGTTCAGCATCTTTTGTTTTTAAAACTTTTTTAAAAGCTTCCGTATCTACCTCTTTTCCTCCTACCAATATAATCTGTTCCGAAGAAAATGCTTCATGCTGTATATTAGGTGAAGATCCCTTTTTGGGCGTGATGATGAGATCAAGGATTCCTTTATCCAGCTGATCCAGCATTTCAGGATATTCTCCAAAACTGATAATCAAGTTAAAAGGTAATGAAGAAACATATTGCTCCAAGGTGGTCTGAAAAGTTTCAAAACACATTCCAACACTAATTGTTGGGGTATGCTTTTCTATAGATTTCTGAAAATTTTTCTCTACATCTTCCAGCTTGGTAAGAGGTTCTGCTACAGCATTGAATAATACTTTTCCTCTTTCTGTAGGAATCATTTTTCGCCCGGTCCTGTCAAATAATTTATACCCAACATAGGCTTCGAGTGAACTTAAATGCAAACTTACCCCAGGTTGTGAAATGAATAAGGCATCTGCCGCGCCTGTTAATGTCCCGGTTTTATAGATCGCTTTAAAAGTACGATACCATTCTAAATTGACCATGACTTAATTATTAATATTCTGATACAAAATTACAAAATAATTACAATACTAATATATTTCCATTTCTTAAAAAGGAAGCATAATAATCCGGAATCCCGCTTTCCTCGATCTGACAGGCGGTTTCTTCCAACGGATAACTCAGCTGTACAATTTCAGGAATGATCTTTTCATCATCTAAAGTCAATATTAAATAGGAAGCCAACCTGTTTTCTTCTTTGGAGCGTCCTACAGAACCACAATTGACAGCCCATTTTTTATTTTCAAGCTGTTTTATAAATGATAAATGAGTATGTCCCATCACGATAAGATCAGATTGTGATTCTTTCAGCATGTCAGAAAAAACTTCATTATTCTCAGATTCATACCAATAAGTATCATTGCTTGTAAGACCAGAATGTACCAACTGAATATTCCAATGTTTATTCCCTATTTTATAATTTAATTTTAAATGAAAAGGAAGTTCGGAAAGAAACTGTTTATGGTCTTCCGTAATATTTTTTTTAGAATGATCTATCGCAATAAATCTTGCCTCTGTTTCTGCTTCGGAATGTTTAGGCAAAGGAAAAACAGGTAGATCAAAAGCAATTCTTTCATCATGATTCCCCAGAAGACAGGGTATATTTAAACTTCTAATCTTTTCTATTACTTCATTTCCCCAAGGGGCAAAATCAACCAAATCTCCTAAACAGAATTTCTGATGAATTCCCCTCTGTTCAATATCCTTCAACACCACTTCCAATGCCGGAAGATTCCCATGTACATCACTGAAAACTGCTATCTGTATCATTCTCTGTCAATTTGTTAATCAAATTTACAAGACGAAAGGGAATTCCCGTTCAGATACGGCATGACTTTTTACCATGAAAAAGAATTAATAAGGATGAATTTTGCTTAGTAAGTACATTTTTGGGAGTGGCTGGGAAAAAACTCAAATTTTGAACTCTTCTATTTTATTAATACTAAGCACTAATTCCAATGTATAAATATTCTGATACTTTGCTATAATTTATATTATTTTTATTATACGTAATCTCATTCTAACTTTGCAGAGTAAAATTTAAACAATCATAAAAAAATGAAAAAAGTACTAATCATTAACGGAGGACAAAATTTCGGACATTCCGGAGGAAAATATAATCAAACAATCGCAGAAAATACAATCGCCGTTCTTAAAGAATTTGATAATGTTGAAGTAAAAATCACTAATGTAAGTGAAGGTTATGACAAACATGAAGAAGTAGAAAAATTCGTTTGGGCAGATTATATCATTTACCACACTCCCATCTGGTGGTTTCAACTTCCGAACGGGTTGAAAAAGTATATTGATGAAGTTTTCACAGCCGGCCACGCCAAAGGTATTTATATGAGTGACGGTAGAAATGCAGCAAATCCAGAGATCAACTATGGTACTGGTGGAATGCTTGGTGGAAGAAAATATATGTTAACAACTAGTTGGAATGCTCCTAAAACAGCTTTTACCCTTCCCGGAGAATTCTTTAATGAGAAAAGTGTAGATGAAGGACCGTTATTTGGGTTCCATAGAATGAATGCCTTCGTCTCATTAGAAAAAATGGACAGTTTCCACTTCCATGATGTAGAGAAAAATGCCAATATAGAGCGCGATATGAAGCTTTACAGAAACCATGTGAAAACCGTTTTTGAAAAAGAATTAAAAGCAGAATTAGTATCATGAAAAAAATATTGATCACAGGGATTACCGGCTATATAGGCGGCAGTATCGCTCAAAAATTACTGGACAGGAATTATGAAGTGATCGGGCTGGTTCGTGATGAAGCCCGCGTGCAGGAACTGGAATCGATGGGAATCAAGACCATTATTGGGAATATCCATCATGAAGATCTTATAAAAGAAGTCATTACCAGTGTTGATGCTGTCATCCATAATGCTGATTCCGCAGATGATGCCTATGCTGCAGATAGCTTTATCAAAGCATTGGAAGGAAGCCATAAAACATTCATATTCACTTCTGGATCTGCTATTTTCGGAGGTAAAGAAAATGGTAAAAAAAATGATTTTGTTTTCAGAGAAGATTATCCTTTGATTCCAAGACTGGAAATGGCATCAAGGGTCCTTATCAATAATTATGTTCTGCAGTCAGCTCAGAAGGAAATAAGAAGTATTGTGATTGTTCCCACAATGGTGTATGGACAAGGTCTTGGCTTAAAAAAAGACAGCATCCAAATCCCTGCCCTGATTCATTTTTCTGAGAAAAAAGGACACGGTGTTTATTTTGGAGAGGGTGAAAATATATGGTCAAATTTACATATTGAAGATTTGGCAGACCTTTATGTACTGGCACTGGAAAAAGCAAAAAGCGGTTCCATCTATTATGCAGAAAACGGTTCTTCATCTTTAAGAAACATTGCTGAAATTATCAGCAAAAAATATAATCTGGAGCCCGCCAGATCTTTAAGCGTACAGGAAGCCGTTGACAATTTTGGTCCGGCAGGCGGCTATTTCGGTTTTGCCTCCAATAGTATATGCAGCGCAGACAAAGCAAGAACAGAACTGGAATGGAAACCCATCTATATCTCCATTGAAAATTATATCTAATTATGAAAATTCATCTTACAGCTATTATAAAAACCAAAGAAGAATATCAGGCAGAAGTATCGGCAGTTCTTCAGAATATGGTAAAGGAAACAAGAAAAGAAGAAGCCTGTGAGCTTTACAACCTACATCAGGGAATTGAAGACAAAAACGAATTTGTTTTCTATGAGATCTGGAAAAGCCAAGAAGGACTAGATCGCCACAATCAACAGCCTTACATTCAGTCTTTCGGAACCTTAGTGGATGAAAAGCTTAAGGAAAAACCACAAATATATTTAACTCATATCATTTAAATATGAAAAAAATAGCGTTTTTAATACTGGCCATTTTTACGATAGGATTTATACAGGCCCAGACCAAGAAATCAAAAAATATGAAAAAGAAAATATTATTCGTTGTCACCAGCCATGATAAAAAGGGCAGTACCGGTGAAGATACAGGATATTATCTGGGAGAAGTTTCTCACCCATGGGAAGTTCTTCACAAGGCAGGCTATGAAATTGATTTTGTAAGCCCGAAAGGAGGAACGCCACCAGTAGACGGATTTGATTTAAAAGATCCTGTAAACAAAGAGTTCTGGGAAAACACAGACTATAAAAACAAAATCGATCATTCTTTAACACCATCACAGGTAAATCCCAAAGAGTATTCAACTATTTTTTATGCAGGGGGCCATGGAGCCATGTGGGATTTTGCAGACAATACAGAACTGGCAGACATTGCTTCAACAATTTATGAAAACGGAGGTATTGTAGCAGGCGTTTGCCACGGCCCGGCAGGTTTGGTTAATATCAAACTGAATAATGGAAAATACCTGGTAGATGGAAAAAAGATCAATGCTTTTACCAATGAAGAAGAATCTGCTGTACAATTAACGGATGTTGTTCCTTTTTTACTGGAGAATAAATTAAAAGAAAGAGGAGCAAAATTTGAAAAATCAGGACTTTGGCAAAACCATGTGGTAACGGATCAAAGAGTGATTACGGGACAGAATCCACAATCTGCCAAGAGTGTTGGAGAAGCAATTTTAAAAGAATTAAATAATAAATAAAAAATGGAATACAGAAAATTAGGAAACACTGATCTCGAGCTATCTGTAATTACGCATGGAGCTTTTGCCATCGGTGGAAATATGTGGGGTGGTAATGAAAAACAGGATTCTATTAACTCTATTCATGCATCATTGGATCATGGAGTCACCTCTATTGATACGGCCCCTTTTTACGGTTTTGGATTAAGTGAAGAAATGATAGGTGAAGCTATTAATGGAAAAGATCGTTCAAAAATCCAGCTGTTAACTAAATTCGGTTTAGTTTGGGATGGAAGCAACAATGGAAAAGGAGAATTTTTCTTTGATGTCGAAGAGGATGGAAAAACAATTCCGGTTTATAAGTTCGCTTCCAAAGAAAACATTATCAAAGAAGTTGAAGAAAGTTTAAAAAGACTGGGTACAGATTATATAGACCTTTTACAACTTCACTGGCCAGACAGCACAACAGCCATCAGTGAAACGATGGAAGCTATGGAACTATTAATTCAGCAAGGAAAAATTCGTGCTGCTGGAGTAAGTAATTATAGTGTTGCTCAAATGGAAGAAGCTAACAAAACATTGAAATTAGCGAGCAACCAGGTTTCTTACAGTATGCTAAACCGGGCCATTGAAAACGATCTGGTTCCTTATTCTTTAGAGCAAAATTCAGGAATTATCGTATATAGTCCAATGGAAAGAGGTCTTTTAACAGGTAAATATTTTAAGGATAATACATTAAAAGACAACGACCACAGAAACGGTTATTTTTCTCAGTTTGATTTAAATAAAGTAAAAACTTTCTTAGAAAAAATTGAACCTATTGCTCAGGAAAAAGGAGCCAGCCTTTCTCAATTGGTATTAAAATGGACTACCCTACAACCGGCAATTACAGTCGTATTGGCAGGAGCAAGAAATGCACAGCAGGCTATTGAAAACGCTAAAGCGATGTCTATTGATCTTGCTCAGGAAGAATTGAATTTCATCAATTCTGCTTTGAAAGAGCTTTAATAAAAGGAAGCTGGAAGTACTATTGTCTATTAGAATTGCTACTAGTAGCTTAATTTAAATTAATAATTAAATTGAGCTTTAGTAAATCATATAGACTTCATTAACTTCCAGCTTCCTTACTTTATTACTTTGCTATCGGCATGTGGGTACTAACTGCAATTCTGTTCCATGCATTGATCGTCACAATCGCCATGATAATCTGAGCAATCTGAGCATCATCAAAAAATGCTTTAGCTTTTTGGTAAATCTCATCAGTTAATCCTTGTTGGCTGATCAGTGTAATTTCCTCTGTCATAGCCAAAAGCACCTGTTCTTCTTCTGTAAAAAACTCTTTAGCTTCTGTCCATCCATTCAGAATAAAGATTCTTTGAGGCGTTTCACCATATTTGATGGCATCTTTTGTATGCATATCAAGGCAGAAAGCACATTTATTGATCTGTGAAGCTCTGATTTTGATTAATTCCTTTTGAATATGGGTTAAAGAAGTTGTCTGTAAATATCCTTCTAATCCCATCATCGCTTTATACGCTGCTGAATCTACTGTTGCAATATTTAATCTTGCGCTCATTATATAATTATTTTTTGGTTAATTGATCTATACTAAAAGAATATTCCTGCTGAACAGCCAATAAAAGAGCTGCCGCACTTCCCACCCAGACGGAGTAATTGAGCGGAGCTTTAGAACCTAATGCAATAGTCATTGATATAGCAAAAACTAATAATAAAATACTGCTTCCATAGGCTGCAATTCTGGTTTTAAAACCTAAGATCAGCATCAATGGGAAAAGTATTTCCAAAAATGTGGCTGCATAAGCGGAAAAAGTACTCAACGCTTCCGGAAGAAAAAAGGTCAGTGATCTTGTATATTCTTCAAAACTTTTCATGTTTCCCCATGATGAATTTTCTGCACTCCATAACCCGAATCGGTCGGCTACTGCAGAAAGCATGGTTACAGAAAGAGCAAGTCTTAAAAATAGCTGCGGAAATTGTTTTTGTGTATTTGTCATTGCATTAGCTTTTAATCACATGGCAAATTTCCGATATCTGATCCGTAAAAAACTTAAACTGGTTTAAGAACGTAATTTTGCTTTGATTTCACTTAAATATTCCGGAGTAAAACCAAGAAACGAAGCGATAAGATATTGGGGAATCCGTTGAATAAACCAAGGATATAATGTACTGAAATGAACGTACAACTCTTCTCGTGAATATTCAGTCAGATACCGAAGTTTCCTTTCGGAAGCCGCATAGGCTCTCTGATAAATAATTCTGAAATATTTTTCCATCACAGGATGTTTTTCCAGTAATAGTTCCTGGCCTTTAAAATCAATAACAAGAATAATAGACTTTTCCACAGACTGAATATTAAAATCTGTCTGCAACTGTCTTTCATAAGCAAACGTATCTGTGATCCACCAGTTTTCAATAGCAAACTGAGTGGTATGCTCTACTCCTTTTTCATTAATAAAATACTTTCTCAGACAACCTTCCACCACAAAATACATGTTTCGACAAATCTCACCTTCCAACATCAGACTTTGCTTCTTCTTCACCTTCAATACTTCGAAGAATGAAAAAATTGAAAGATACTCTTCGTCTGTTACCGTAATGAATTTATTTAAATGTGCCTTGAAATTATCCATCTTTAGAATTGAATACTCAAACTTAACTTTATTTTTTTAGTTTTACAATGACAAAATATGAAATCATGGAACTCGTTGCTAAAATCCTTATCGCAGTCGTTGCACTGGAACATCTCTATATTCTTTGGATGGAAATGTTTGCATGGGAAACCAAAGGAAAAGAAGTTTTCAAGGCTGCTCTTCCTCCGGAAATGTTTAAGCCCACTAAAGGATTGGCTGCCAACCAGGGATTGTATAATGGTTTTCTGGCTGCCGGGCTGATCTGGTCTTTTCTGATTAAAGATCCGCAATGGCAGGATAATATTGCATTATTCTTTTTAATTTGTGTGGCTGTAGCAGGTATTTATGGTGCTATTTCTGCTACGAAGAAAATATTTTTTGTTCAGGCATTGCCTGCAATATTGGCAATTCTTGCTGTTTTACTGAAGTAATTCTACTCATCATAGGATATAGATTTTTCTACAAAAAATCTGCACGATCAAAACTCTCTAATCTTTAGTGACAGAGGTAAAATCCCTATGAATATATCATTCTATAATCACACTCAAAATCAGCTTTTTAGACTCCAAAAAATCCATTTAAAATAAAATTCGTAAATTTGCAACGTCGTAAAAAACTGATATACAGGTTTTTTATAATGATCCGCATTTTGATGAAATGTAGGAATTCAAGTTGTTCTGTACACATATCTTTTATTACCTCATCAGTAATTTAATTGTAGAATCCATGTAAAAGATTTACCTCTTTTTACACATGACACTCTTTTTCTAGAGTAAAATCTATTGAAATATTTAAAATAAACATAAGGCCACGGAGCTTTATGCTATTATTTTTTTGCTAAAAGCTTTTATCATTATAAGCTCGGCAGATTATTTTGTACGCTCGTTACCAAAAGAACAACATCAAAGTTAAATGTTTAATCATATAATTATATACAATATTGTGTATCAATTATTAATTAAAAAATTCTGAATATGGAAAAAAATGAAAACGGTAGAAAAGTAAAACTTAAAGTTGAAGATCTGACGATTATTTTTGGTAAAAACAAAGAAAAAGCACAGGAACTTTTAGACAAAGGTTTTTCCAAAAAGGAAATTCTAGAAAAAACAGGTTGCACTGTAGGAATCAACAAAGCGAGTTTTGAGATCTATGAGGGTGAATTCTTTGTCATCATGGGGCTGTCCGGAAGCGGAAAATCTACCTTACTGCGTTGTCTTAACAGACTGAACGAACCTACTTCAGGTAAAGTATATATCAATGATGATAATATTACCGGTAAAAACAATAAAGAACTTCTG
The DNA here is from genome assembly GCF_003815715.1 of Chryseobacterium sp. G0162. NCBI lineage: Bacteria > Pseudomonadati > Bacteroidota > Flavobacteriia > Flavobacteriales > Weeksellaceae > Chryseobacterium > Chryseobacterium sp. G0162. The sequence continues at coordinate 1,385,485 of NZ_CP033922.1, forward strand.
GAAGTAAGAAGAACGGAAATGAGTATGGTATTTCAAAAATTTGGTTTACTGCCTCATCACAATATCTTAGATAATGCAGGTTTCGGACTTGAAATCAGAGGAGAAAGTAAAGCTTCCCGCGATGAAAAAGCACAGAAAGCTCTGGATATTGTTGGATTAAACGGTTTCGAAAATCAATATCCTTCCCAACTTTCGGGAGGAATGCAACAGAGAGTAGGATTAGCAAGAGCTTTGGCCAACGATCCGGAAGTATTGCTTATGGATGAAGCTTTCTCCGCGCTGGATCCTTTGATAAAATCTGAAATGCAGGACCAAATGCTGGAGTTGCAAAACACTTTACAAAAAACCATTGTATTTATTACCCATGACCTCGACGAAGCCATTAAAATTGGAGACCGTATCGTCATTATGAAGGATGGCGTCATAGAACAAATAGGAACTGCCGAAGATATTTTAACCAACCCTGCAAGCGATTATGTAAAAGCATTTGTAGAGAAAGTAGACCGTAAAACAATTATTACCGCCAGATCTTTGATGTTCGATAAAGCTACAGTGGTGCGTTTTAGAAAAGATGGTCCCGAAGGAGCCTTACGAAAAATGAGAGCAACAGGATTAGAAAACCTGCCCGTTGTAGATTTTCAAAATAAATTTCTTGGTTTTGTAACGCTTAATGATGTTGTCAGAATTGCCAAAAAGAAAGAACCTACAGTAGAATCTATTATCAACAATAATGTACCTTCAGTTTATCCCGAGGTTACGGTAGAAGAAATGTTACCATTAATTTCAGGAAGTAAATCGGCCATTGCTGTTGTAGATGAAAACAATAAATTTTTAGGCCTTGTTACCCAACTTTCTCTTGTCATAGAAGCTACCAAATTTAACGAAGAAGAAATCATTGAATTAAAAGAAATCGCAAACAATCAATAAGATGAATAAAATTATAGATATAGGTCAATATGTAGAAACTGCAATCAATTGGCTCACAGAAAACGGAAAACCTGTATTTGATGTCATAAAACATGTAGGAAACGCCTCTATCATGGGGATTGAATGGGTACTTATAAATACTCCATTTTATGTAATCATCCTCTTCATTACACTTTTAGCATTGTGGAAAGCCGGGAAAGGTATCGCCATTGTTACGGCAGCAGGATTAAGCCTGATATTTTTGATGGGATTATGGAAAGAAACCATGGAAACGCTGGCACTTATCTTCGTAGCAACCATTACTGCCCTTATCCTTTCTATCCCTCTGGGAATTTTAGCTGCCAAAAACAAGATTGCCGCAAAAATTATTCGTCCTTTATTGGATTTAATGCAAACCATGCCTGCATTCGTTTACCTGATTCCTGCGGTACTGTTTTTCAGCATCGGAAAAGTGCCCGGCGCTTTTGCAACAATCATTTTTGCAATGCCTCCAGCGGTACGTTTAACAACATTGGGAATAGAATCTGTACCGAAAGATATTGTAGAAGCAGCACGTGCTTTTGGAGCAACCAACCGTCAGATCCTATTTAAAGTGGAACTTCCTCTGGCCATGAAAACTATTTTAACAGGGATTAATCAAACCATCCTTTTATCCCTATCTATGGTTGTGATTGCCGGAATGATTGCCGCAGGTGGTCTGGGTGAGAAAGTACTGGAAGGAATTAATAATCTGGATATCGGATTAGGATTTGAAAGCGGATTATCCGTTGTCATTTTAGCCATTATCCTCGACAGGATTACCCAAGGATTTGTAAAGAAAAAACAATAAGATGAAACAATTAAAATATCTATTTTTTCCCATTTTAATGATCCTATTTGGTTCATTAAATTCATGTGGAAATATAAAAAACTCCAAATATATTACCATAGGAATGGTAGATGGCTGGGCAGAAGATGTGGCGATGACGCATGTAGCTAAAGCAATTTTGGATCAACAAGGCTATCATGTCATTATTCAAAAAGCCTCTACAGATATGATTCTGGCTTCCATGAACAATGAAGATACAGACCTTTTCATGGGAGTTTGGCTTCCTTACACCCATGCTAAAAAACTGGCTAAATTTCCGGGATTAACACATCTGGGAACCAATTATAACAATGGCCGTATAGGATTGGTAGTTCCCGAATATGTTTCCATTCAGTCTATTGAAGAACTTAACCAGCATCAGGAACAGTTCAATCACAGAATCATTGGGATTGAAAAGGGCGCAGGATTGACAACAGGAACAGATAAAGCAATTATTGATTATAAACTGGATTATCAACAGATCAACTCCTCTACCATTGCCATGATCACCGAATTACAGAACGCCATACAGCGTAAACAATGGATTGTGGTAACAGGATGGCAGCCTCACTGGATGTTTGGTAAAATGAAGCTTAAGTTTCTTGACGATTCCAAAAAGATATTTGGTGAAGCGGAACAGATTAAAACCTATTCAAGAAAAAGCTTTGGTACAGATTATCCGGAACTGGCAACATTCTTTTCTAACCTCCATTTTGATGATGAAACGATGTCTGATCTTTTAATCCAAATGGAACAGAGTAAAAATAAAGAAGCCACTGCACAAAAATGGGTGGAAGAACATGCTGAGCTGGTCAATACATGGTTAGATAAAAAGTAATTTAGAAAATCATGTATGACAACTAAAAATCCTCAACTCTACTGAGTCTGAGGATTTTTTATTGCTCTTTTACGATCCTGAAGTAGTCATGGACTCCTTAATCTTCTCTCTATGAAGTATTCCCCAGTTTACCAGTGTCTCCGTAACCGGAAATACTGATTTTCCATATTCCGTCACTGCATAAGTCACTGTAATCGGTTTTGTATCCTGTATTGTTCTTGTAATCAGAAGATTCGTTTCCAGTTCTTTCAGTTCTTTGCTCAGCATTTTAGCAGAAATTCCATCAATGCCACGCTCAAGTTTTTTAAAATGAATCTGCTGATCGGTTCTGTTGGTCAGATATCTGAGAATCATCAATTTCCATTTTCCACCCAGAACATCCAAACTATCACGCATGGCGAATAATTCCTCCGTACAGGTCGCTTCTCTTTCGGTTCCGTTTTCAATAATTTTTGCCATAATAGTTTCATCAAGGTAACTAGTTACCATTTGTTAACTAGTAGCAAATATAAACTATTCCCGTTTTACATTTGTACATCAAATTAACAATATGAAAGCAGTTATTTTAAATAAAGATTTTAAACTTGAAGAGGGTTTTACAGAACAACCTCAACCCCAAAACAATGAAGTATTAATTCAGATCAAGGCAAGTGGCTTCAATCCTATCGATTATCAGATGCTGGAAAATGAATTGGAAAGAAAGTTAATCAGTTCACCTATATTAGGAAGGGAATTATCTGGAATTATTGTAGAAAAAGGAGCTGATGTTACTCAATTCAACATTGGAGATGAAGTATTCTGTGGCAGTGGCTCTATGGGAAGCAATGGGACTTATGCAGAATACATTTCTGTTCCGGAAGCCATTGTTTCGCTCAAACCTAAAAATATTTCCTTCGAACAGGCAGCTTCTATTCCATCCGCAGGTTTAACTTCTTTACAAATTTTTAACCGGTTAAAATTACAGCCGCAACAAACGATTCTTATCACAGGTGCTGCCGGAGGAGTAGGTTCTTTTTTACTTAAGATTTTATTAGCTCATCATATTGAGAACTTTATTGCAACGGTTGGAAGTGAAGAAAATAGACAAATGCTTTTGAGCCTGGGGGTAAAAGACCATCAAATCGTTAATTATAAAGAAGAAAACCTTATAGACAATATTTTAAAGGCCAATCACCATCAATCTTTTGATATCGGAATTGATCTGGTAGGAAATTATATGGCTAAAGTCACAGCTGAAGTATTAAAAATCAATGGTACTTATGTAGATGTCACTGCTCTTGTCACCAAGGAAGCTCATGAACTTCTTTTCAACAAAGGAACTGTAATGATGAATATCTCCAATTACACCTACGGCATGGCTAAACAATATGATTATTATAAAAACAGTTTAGAGGAAATTACAAAACTTATTGAAAATGGTTCCATCGTTCCATCACAACATAAAATAATAGGTAATCTTTCTTTGGAAACTGTTCTAGAGGCACACTCCATTCTTAAAAATAACCAGACTCAAGGTCATAAACTTATCATGAAAAACTCGTAACCAATGAACAAAATACCAAGACGCATCGTAACAGGAATTAAAGACGGAAAATCCATCATTGCAGAAGATCAACAGGTAGAAAATGCCATAGAACATTTCCCTGGACTCATTATTTCAGATATCTGGAATACTCAAACAACTCCTGCAAGCCTGGATCATGAAACAAGAATTCCCAATACCGGATTTCCACAAACACCCAAAAACGGAACCTATTTCCGATATGTAGTTATTCCTCCTGATAAAGATCTCGGCGTCGAATTCAAAAAAGGAGAACCTCATCCTATGATGCACCAGACACCAACATTAGATTATATTATCATCCTTTCCGGTGAACTTTATTTGATGATGGAAGAAGGAGAAACCCTGCTCAAGCCTGGAGATATTGTCATACAAAGAGGAACAAACCATGCATGGAGTAACCGTTCTGATGAACCTTGTATACAACTGGCTGTACTGATAGATGCGAGTGAAAATATTGATTAAAGATTATTTTTCCCCACGGATTACACAGATTTTCACAGATGAAAAAGGTCTGCGTAATCTGTGAGAGCCTTAATCCTTGTTGGAAATCGCAAAGAGACAAGAAAATCTAAGATTTTAGGCAATATATTTGGCCACGAATGCACGAATAAATATTTCTAATATATTTCAAAAAACTATGTGCCTATGGGGTAAAAATTATTAAACCACATAAGCACATAGATCTTATTCATGAAGTTCTGCAAGTATCATTTTATTCGTGCATTCGTGGCATTTAAATAAGCAGCATGCAAATTTTATCGCAGATAAAACCCTGACGCCTTAAATACAACGCTTCAGAACTTTACATCTTATCAATTTTCAACATACTACAAAGCCGAAATCTCCTTCAATTTCTGTTTCATTTTTTCAGGAGACAATAATCCTTCCTGATAATACACCAAATTCTGATTCTTATCCAGGAAAATCCACAGCGGATAAACTGGCTGTTCCTTGTTTTTTGACAATGCCAACGCCAGTTCATGAATCCCGGAATTACCATTGGATAAATATTCAAATTCCTGTCCTTGAAAATTGATCTTTTCTTTTGTTTTTTCAGCCTCAAAATGGATCAGATAAAAATTGTTATTCATCATTTCGACTAACTCTTTATCCTTATTCAAACGAAAAGATTCGATTTTACAGACCGAACACCAATCCGTATATAGATGAATTACAACAGGTTTTGGAGAATCTTTTTGTAAACGTTCCAGTTCAGAAAAAGTCCCTGTCTTCATCTGAGACAAATAAAGACAGGGCACAAACATTAAAAATAAAATAAAAGGTCTCATTTTAGGGTATATTTCACTCCCAGGAACCCTCTGATACGTTGCATTGGAGCATATCCATAAGCGGTATCGAAAGTATAATGATTGGGATTGCTGACCGGATCATCAACATGTTTATCAAAGGGGTCAAAAGGCCTCATCAGAGGGTCTTTAGGAGTAAAGTTGAATAAGTTTTTAATGCCACAATAAACTTCAAATCCGGATTTAAAGCTCTTTGAAACCTGAATATTAGCTAACGAATAAAATGGTGAATATTCAGGACGGAAGTCATTAGGCAAAACCGGAAGTCTCATAGGCCCATAAAACTGTCCTGTGAAATCTACCGTCAGATTACTAGGAAATTTATAGGTCAGGTTATAGGTTCCACTCCATTTTGGAGCATGCAGTTGCTGTGTTTTTTGATTTTCATCATCATATTTCTGATAAACATCAAGATAGGTTACTCCTACATTGACACTTAAAGGAAATGAAAAACTGAAATCCACATTCAATGAAGCACCTCTGGAAATTCCATATCCATGAAGATTATCATAAATGATTTTATTCGGATCAGAATCGAAATCACCAACAATTTTATTACTGAAATAGGTATAGAAAGCCGAAGCATCAAGATTCACCATTCGGGTTCCCACAGGAATTTTCCAGATATAGTTCAAATTTCCGTTCACAGATCTTTCAGGTTGCAGATCTGATTTCACTACCACTTCTCTGGAACCGGTCAGCGCAGCATGATCCTCTGTAAAAAGATTCACGACTCTGAACCCTGTTCCGAAGTTGAATCTCAATGTATGATACGGATTCGGCGAGAATTTCCATGCAAATCTTGGAGAATGTATGGAGTGATGCACTTTATCGTAATCATAACGGTATCCTAATAACAAAGTATTTTTATCATTAATCTCCCATTGGTCCTGAACAAATGCCCCCCAGATCGGGGACTTCATGGGTGCATTGGTTATGCCATCTGATGCCAGAGTTCCCGGAGTATTATCATCATAAAAAGTTCTTTTAAAAGTTATCCCGGCTGTAATATCATGTTTTCCAAAACTTCTATCCCAATACGTTTGTACAAAAGCTACTTTCTGAAGAGCATTGAACGGATTAGATCCGTAAAAAGAATTCTGGTCATGATAATTATAGGAAAACTGAGTCACGATATGCTCCTTCATCGGCCATTCATACAACCCGAAAATTTCCGCTCTGTTGGTATAAATACTTTCTCCATACACTTCATCACTACCACGGAAAGATTTATTCCACTGCATTTCACCTCCAAAACGGTCTTCATAAAGATATCTCATCGCAAAACTCGCCTGTCGGTTATCTTTTCTTTTAAAATTCCATTTGTTAAAAATAGAAATTCTGTCCTGTAAAGTAGAATCTGTAAAATTGTCTTTATTCTGATCTATTCTTTCCTTAAAACTGAAATAATTTAAACTTAATAAGGAAGCTACATTCTTTCCAAGATTAAATTTTGTAGAAAGGTCAAGGTTATTTTCAGCCCATGTACTGGTCATCATATCTACGCTCAGTTTTGGAGCCGTTAAAGCATTTTTAGTAATAATATTAATCACTCCCCCCATTGCTTCAGAGCCATAAATAGAAGATGCCGGACCTTTTACCACTTCTATTCTGTCTACCAAACTGTTGGGAATTCCACTCAATCCATATACGGTAGAAAGTGAACTTACGATGGGCATTCCATCAATCAGGATCATGGTATAAGGCCCTTCCAAACCATTGATATGAATATCTCCGGTGTTACATACAGAACAGTTCAACTGTGGTTTTACTCCATTTACCATACTGATGGCTTCAAAAATACTTGGAGTAGGATTTTTCTGAAAAAATTTCTGACTGTAGATCTCAACCGCCACCGGGCTTTTGGATCTGCTCATTGGTTTTATAGTTCCGGTTACCACTACATCCTCAATAGTACTTGTTTTGATCTCTTTTTTGAAAACCCTTGCAGAATCTGTGTTTTTATGTTGATTTAAATTTAAACTGTCTGTCTCCTGGGCAAAACAATAAGAGGATAAAAAAGTAATAGAAAATAATATTCGCTTCATGAAATTAAAATTGTTAGACAAATCTAACAATTATTTTTTAATTACAAAACTTGCCAGTAAATATTTGATTGAGCCAATTCATGAAAAATGATTAAATTTGAGAAACTACATATGAAAGTAAAATGAGATATCATCTATCGGGAAACATCCCACAAAAAAGGCATACCGTCTTTAAATCTCCGGAAGATAAATTTTACTATGAACAACTTTTCGGAACCGAGGGTTTTCATGGGATCTCTTCTCTATTGTACCATATCCACCGCCCTACACAGATCAAATCAATCGGGGAACCGAAAGATGTAACTCCAAAAATTGCGGTGGAGAAAAACATTACGCCAAGAATGTTCAAAGGAATGAATGTCACTCCTGAAGACGATTTCATGGACAGCCGTAAGATCCTTTTGATGAATAACGATCTGAAAATGGGATTGGCAAAGCCAAGAAAATCGATGGATTATTTCTACAAAAATGCAGAATGCGACGAGCTTTTATTCGTCCATGAAGGAACCGGAATTTTGAAAACATTTGTGGGAGATCTTGAATTTGGTGTTGGTGACTATCTTATTATTCCAAGAGGAACCATTTATCAGGTAGAATTACAGTCTGAAAATACCGTATTCTTCGTATTGGAAAGCCACTCTCCTATTTACACTCCCAAAAGATACAGAAATGAATTCGGGCAGCTTTTAGAACATTCTCCGTTTTGTGAAAGAGACATTATTGCTCCTTCTTTTAAAGAACCTAAAGATGAAAAAGGAGAATTTTTAATTAAAGTAAAAAAGGAAAACCAGATCACAGACTTTATTTATGCTACTCATCCATTTGATGTGGTAGGCTGGGACGGATATTTCTATCCTTATAAGTTTAATATCAAAAATTTTGAACCTATTACAGGAAGAATCCATCAACCGCCACCGGTTCATCAGAATTTTGAAGCGCATAATTTTGTAGTATGCTCTTTCTGTGCAAGAATGTATGATTACCATCCAATGGCTATTCCTGCACCTTATAACCACTCCAATATTGATTCCGATGAGGTATTATTCTATACGGAAGGTGATTTTATGAGCCGTAATCATATCGATTTAATGGACTTCACCCTTCATCCGGGAGGAATCGTTCATGGTCCTCACCCGGGAGCTATGGAAAGAAGTATCGGGAAAAAATTTACGGAGGAATACGCGGTAATGGTTGACCCTTTCCGTCCTTTAAAAATTACGGAAGAAGCTTTAAAAGTGGAAGATCCGTCTTACAAAACTTCATGGTTGGAATAAAACAGTAGAAGATCTTTTCTCTTATTAAGAAAAACTATTACTGAATACATATAAAAGCTGCTTTAAATCCTTTATTTAAAGCAGCTTTTTTCGTAAATTTGTAAGGTATGGTTCACATATGGCCATCATTATTTTTCATATCGCATCCTAAGTAATGGTGGTTTAATAAAAATCAATATTACATGTTAGAAAGAATCAGATTAGAAAGTCTACACGAAAAGGTAACTACGGCTGAAAATGCTGTAAAAATGATTAAAGACGGTATGACCATAGGGTCCAGCGGCTTTACAAAAGCAGGTGACAGCAAAGCCATTTTGCCGGCACTTGCAGAAAGAGGAAAAACAGAAGATCTTAAAGTCACTTTAATGACCGGAGCTTCATTGGGACACGGCACAGACGGAAAACTGGCAGAAGCCAATGTCTTAAAAAAAAGAATGCCCTTCCAGGTAGACCCTACTTTAAGAAATAAAATCAATAAAGGTGAAATTCTTTTCATCGATCAGCATTTAAGTGAAAGTGCCGAACTTCTACACACCAAAAATCTTCAAAGCATTGATGTAGCCATTATAGAAGCAGCTTATATCGAAAGAGACGGAAGTATTGTCCCTACCACTTCAGTAGGAAATTCAGTGACCTTTGCTGCTTTGGCTAAAAAAGTGATTATTGAAATCAATACGGAAGTTCCGGAAGAAGTATACGGAATCCACGATATTTACCAGGCTGAAGATTATCCTTACAGAAATGTAATTCCTATCGTAGCTCCATGGAATAAAATCGGAAGAAAAAGTATTCCTGTAGATCCCAATAAAATTGAAGCAATTGTTTTCACCAATCTTAAAGACAGTCCTGCAGATATTGCAGAACCGGATGAGAAAACGACAGCCATCGCCAAACACCTTCTCGCCTTCTTTGAAAATGAAGTCCAGCTAGGACGTCTTACAGACAGATTACTTCCTCTTCAGGCAGGCATCGGAAAAGTAGCTAATGCTGTACTTACAGGATTTAAGGATAGTAATTTTTATGACTTAACAATGTTTTCCGAAGTACTTCAGGACAGCACCTTTGACCTGATAGATTCTGGTAAATTAAGTTTTGCCTCTGCATCATCTATTACGGTTTCCAAAGAATGTTATGAAAGAGTTTTAGGAAACCTTTCAAAATATAAAGATAAGTTTGTTTTAAGACCTCAGAATATTTCCAATACTCCGGGATTGATCAGAAGATTAGGAGTAATTGCCATCAACACTGCTATTGAATTTGACATCTACGGAAATGTAAACTCTACCCATATTGGCGGCACAAAAATCATGAATGGAATCGGAGGTTCCGGAGACTTTGCAAGAAATGCTTACTTAAGTATTTTTGTAACCCAGGCAGCATCCAAAGGCAACAATATTTCCCACGTGCTTCCAATGGTTTCTCACACAGACCATACAGAACATGATGTTGATATTCTGGTTACTGATGTAGGACTGGCTGATTTAAGGGGATTAGCCCCAAGAGAAAGAGCTCAGAAAATTATTGATAACTGTGTTCATCCTGATTACAGAGAAGAACTGCAATCTTATTTTGACAGAGCCTGTGAACGTGGAGGACATACGCCTCATCTTCTGGAAGAAGCCTTCAGCTGGCATTTACGTTTCTCAGAAACCGGAAGTATGAAGCAGGAAATAGCAGCCGAAGTTTCCAATTAAGAATGTTATATTTCAATTGAACCTTATAAAAGGACCAGATGTTATTCATTTGGTCCTTTATTTTTTATTAAATTTATAAGATCCATTAATATGATAAAAGTCTTTTAATCTCCTTTATAAGATTTGAAATAAATAGGGATATAAAGACTATCTTTGAGAGAGGTTAGGCATTTTATGAAATAGAAATTAGTCAGGAATTTTATAATAAAAAAGATAAAATATGAATAATTACATCAGCGCAGAAGAAGCGATATATACGATAAAAAGCGGTAACCGTGTATTTTTCCACGGCAGCGCATGTACTCCCAATTATCTGATTGATGAACTGGCAAGACAAGCTCACAGGTTAGACAAGGTAGAAATGGTTTCTATTACCCAGCAAGGAAATATAGAAATTGCAAAACCTGAGTATAAAGACAAATTCTTTGTCAATTCCTTATTCGTATCTACGCCGGTTCGTGATGCTGTAAATTCAGACAGAGGAGACTTTGTTCCTGTATTTTTAAGTGAAATTCCTATTTTATTCAGAAAGAATATACTCCCGCTGGATGTGGCTTTGGTAACCGTTTCGCCACCAGACAAACATGGTTTCTGTACATTGGGAACATCTGTAGACATTGCAAGAGCTGCTGTAGATACCGCGAAAATTATTGTTGCATTGGTTAATCCAAGAATGCCCAGAACTCATGGGGACGGAATGATTCACATCAGCAGAATCCATAAACTGGTTTGGCATGAAGAAGAACTTCACACCGTGGATTATAGTTCAAAAGTTGGCCCTGAAGAAATGCTGGTAGGGAAAAATGTAGCAGAACTTATTGAAGACCGTTCTACCCTACAAATGGGTATAGGAACGATTCCTGATGCTGTTTTACAATGTTTGCATAACCATAAAGACCTTGGTATCCACACCGAAATGCTAAGTGATGGAGTCATAGATCTGATTCAGGATGATGTAATCAATAATAAATATAAAGGCTACAACGACAATAAAACCATTACCAGCTTCTGTTTTGGAACCAGAAAATTGTATGATTATGTGGATGACAACACTGTTTTCGCTTTCCGAGATGTGAGTGAGGTCAACTTCCCGATCAATATCATGAAGAATAAAAAACTGGTAGCCATCAACTCTGCCATTGAAATTGACCTTACCGGACAGGTATGCGCAGACTCTATCGGAACATTGCAATATAGTGGTATTGGTGGTCAAATGGATTTCATGCGTGGGGCTGCATTAAGTGAAGATGGAAAGCCTATCATTGCCATCACTGCAAGAACGAAAAAAGGAGTCTCAAGGATTGTTCCTTTTTTGAAACAAGGGGCAGGTGTAGTCACTACAAGAGGCCATATCCATTATGTTGTTACAGAATATGGTACTGCTTATCTATATGGGAAAAACCTTCGCCAGAGAGCGCAGGAGCTGATTAGCATTGCCCATCCTGATGACAGAGAGATGCTTGAAAAAGCGGCTTTCGAAAGGTTTAAACATTGATAATCAATTAATAATATATTTTAACTTCAATTTTTATTTAGAGTTTTAAAAAATATCTTTAACTTATACCAATAAAACATAAAAAAGCCTTAATATTTTGGCAATGTTTTTGATAAAAATCTTTTTAAAACAAGGAAATTGAAGACTATATATAATTCGATACGAGAAGAAGTTGTAAAGCATTCGAAGGTAAGGAATTCTGTTTTGGGGAATGTGAGTGAATGGAAGAGAAGCCATTATATTATTCTTTCCGAAATCATTAAAGATGAGCTATCTGAAGCTGAAGAACTTAAAGGAGGTAAAAAATTTGAAATCGGAAGCACGATCTCACACGTTACGCTGCAGCGTTTTTTTGAAAATGATTACCAGGACAAAACCCACAGTGATTTAAGATTCTTAAAAACACTGGATAAAATATGCATTTTTCTGGGCTATAAAGACCTTAATGACTATATCCTTTCCATAAGACATAAGAAAAAGGATCAGACCGAAACCGACGACTTGTCGTTCATGACCAGCTTGGTATATGACTACTGTGCCATCGCTTTCGAATTCTGCAAACAGTTTCCCAATCATAATACTGAGCTTTTTAAAGATTTGGTATTTGATGATTCTCCATTCCTGGAAAGAGTTTCACAATTCAGTAAAGAGCTCTGCGACAAAGACTTTCAGTTGGTAACCAAAAACAATCGTTCTAACTATGAAGTTTTTGATATTCATGTGGTTACAGATGAACCGAATAAAAAAATTCTGGAATCTCAAGAATTCTGGAATCTGTTATTTAAAGTTGGAGAAAGCGGAGAAGAACATTTTGTAAACCAACTCAGTACACAGATTTATTTTTTCAAGAAAATAGATAATACCTGGAAGATCTGGGACAACTATAATCCGGATGCAGGAATGCTCAACAGAAAGATAGAAACGATATAACATAAGAAAGCCGCAGATGATCTCTGCGGCTTTCATGTTCGAAATATTTTTTTCTCACTTGTTTTTTGTTCTACAAATGTACTCAGCTTATTTCGAACTTAAGAAACTTAAATATACTTAAGTGAACACTTCTTACACTTTATGTTAAATATATTCAATGAATCAGCCGTAATATTTTCGCTATATCCAAGAATTTTGTAATTTGCATACCAATAAAATAAAAGTAAAAGAGAAAATATGTCAACACTTACATTTGCCGAGAAAATTGCTCAAGCAGAGAATTTCTTACCAATTAATGGTACAGATTATATTGAGTTTTATGTAGGAAATGCAAAACAGGCTGCCCATTATTACAAAACCGCTTTCGGTTTTCAGTCTGTAGCATATGCGGGTCCTGAAACAGGAGTAAGAGACCGCGCATCTTATGTGCTTCAACAGGGAAAAATCAGATTGGTACTTACAACAGGGCTTACCTCTGAATCTCCTATCAGCGAACACGTAAAAAAACATGGTGACGGAGTAAAAATTTTGGCACTTTGGGTAGATGATGCATATGCAGCTTTCGAAGAAACAACTAAAAGAGGAGGAAAACCTTATTTAGAGCCTGTAACTTTAACTGATGAGCATGGTGAAGTAAGAATGTCCGGTATTTATACGTACGGAGAAACTGTTCACATGTTTGTGGAAAGAAAAAATTACAATGGAGCTTTCATGCCTGGATATGAAAAATGGGAAAGTGACTACCGACCTGAGGAAGCTGGTTTATTGTATGTAGACCACTGTGTAGGAAACGTAGACTGGAACAGAATGATCCCTACTGTGGAATGGTATGAAAAAGTAATGGGATTTGTGAACATCCTTTCTTTTGATGACAAGCAGATCAACACAGAATATTCTGCATTGATGTCTAAAGTAATGTCAAACGGAAATGGATTTGCAAAATTCCCGATCAACGAACCTGCAGAAGGTAAAAAGAAATCTCAGGTAGAAGAATACCTTGATTTCTACGAGGGAGAAGGAGTACAACACATTGCTGTTGCTACCAAAGACATTATTCATACGGTAACTGAACTTAAAAAACGTGGTGTAGAGTTTCTTTCTGCTCCACCAGAGGCTTATTACGATATGGTTCCTCAAAGAGTAGGTCATATTGATGAAGATCTTAAGAAACTTCAAGACTTAGGTATACTTATTGATCATGATGAAGAAGGATATCTGTTACAGATTTTTACTAAGCCTGTAGAAGACCGTCCTACTCTATTCTTCGAAATCATTGAAAGACATGGTGCACAGAGTTTTGGTGCCGGAAATTTCAAAGCATTGTTCGAAGCATTAGAAAGAGAACAGGAGAGAAGAGGAAATCTTTAATTTTACAACCAGAAATAGTAAGTTTTGTCAGGATGCAAAGTTCTGACAAAACTTTTTTATAAAACACAGCATAATGAGAAAACTTTTAATTGGAATTTTATTCTTTGGGACCTTAGGTGTAAAAGCACAATATGGATCACTGAATGCAATTCTGGACAGACTTGAAGCAAGAAGAGGTATCAATCAAAATCTTGAAAAGGTAGATATCAACAACAAAAAGTTTGTTTTCATTAAAGATGAAGCAGACCACACAGAAAGAGATTTTATTGTAATTAAAGGAAGTAATGCAACCTATGTTGAGGTTTTTGATGATAAATCTACGGGGGAAAGCAGTTCTAATGTCTTTACCGGTGATATTATCCGAAAAAAGAACATCGTTTCTTTACGAGCGGATATGCTTGAGGGCAAAAAGGTCCCGATGCCTGTCACAAAAACACTTTTGCTTACCCAACAGGACAATATTCTCTATCTTATCGATATCAATACCAGAGACCGATGGATTGATGAAGCCTCTTACTCAAAAAAGGCAAAATAAACATCTTGGGGAAAGTTTCTCGGGATGATATTTTAATCTAACTAAAATCTAAACTTATGAAATCATTTGTAGACTATTCCTCAAATTCGGATTTTTCTATATATAATATTCCTTTTGGAGTCGCAGTATTCAATAAAGAATATATCGGATGCTGTACAAGAATCGGAGATCAGGTTATTGATCTTGCTACCCTTTATGATCTTGGCTATTTTGAAGATATCGAAGGATTGGATGACAATGTTTTTGAAGCCTATACCATCAACGAATTTATCGAATTGGGTAAACCTGTTACCAATGCTGTTCGTACAAAGATTCAGGCATTATTACAGGAAGGTTCGGCATTGTCAAAAGACCAGAAAACAATTGAAGAGGCTTTCTATGATCTTGATAAAGTAAAAATGATGATGCCGGTTCATATTCCAAACTATACAGACTTCTACAGCAGCATTGAACATGCTACCAACGTAGGAAAAATGTTCCGTGATCCTGCCAATGCCTTACTTCCTAACTGGAAACATTTACCGGTAGGTTACCACGGAAGAGCTTCATCTATTGTTGTTTCCGGAACAGACATTAACCGTCCTAAAGGTCAGACAAAACCAGCTGATGCAGATAAACCTGTTTTTGGGCCTAGTAAACAATTGGATTTTGAATTGGAAATGGCTTTCATCATCAACAAAAATACGGAGATGGGAGAAAGTATTTCTACTAAAGATGCTGAAGATGCGATCTTCGGAATGGTAGTATTTAACGACTGGTCTGCGAGAGACATCCAATCATGGGAATATGTTCCACTTGGGCCATTCCTAGCGAAAAACTTCGGTTCATCTATTTCTCCATGGGTAGTTACCCTTGAAGCTTTGGAACCATTCAGAACCGCTTCTCCTACACAGGATCCTGAAGTTTTAGATTATTTAAAATTTGAAGGAGACAAAAACTACGATATCAACCTTGAAGTCTATATCCAGCCTGAAAATGGGGAACAAAATCTGATCTGCGAAAGTAACTACAAACATATGTACTGGAACATGACCCAACAATTGGCTCACCATACCGTAAATGGATGTAATGTAGAAGTTGGCGATATGTATGCAAGTGGAACAATTTCAGGAAGTGATCCAAAATCTTTCGGTTCTATGCTTGAATTAACATGGAGAGGTCAAAATCCTTTATCATTAAGCAACGGTGAAGAAAGAAAATTCATTGAAGATCGTGATACCGTTACCATGAAGGCATGGGCTGAGAAAGATGGTGTGAGAGTAGGTTTCGGTGAAGTTTCCGGTAAAATTATCCCAACACATTAATTAATTTAACCACAAAAGTCACAAAAGGATTTATAATTACACAGCCATATTTAACTGATTTGACCTATAAAATAAAACGGCGCCTGCATAGAAGTTCACAAAATTCTAGGCGCTGGTTTATTGGAAAGTGTGTATCATAAATGCCTGGAAGATGAATTAAGATTAAGAAATATTAGTTTTAAATCTGAACTGAAGGTTCCTGTAAATTATAAAGGAAAAGAAATAGATTGTGATTTCTTTTGCTATTTTTTAGTTGAAGATTTAATTGTTATTGAGCTCAAATCAGTTGTTCAATTAAATGATATTCATAAGGCTCAGCTTCTAAATTACATCAACTTAATGAAGAAACCTAAAGGCATCTTAGTTGATTTTAATGTAAAAAATCTTTATCATGACAGACAGGAAACCTTTGTAAATAAATACTACGACATGTTTTTTTGATTTTTAAAGATTAAAGCTATTTACTTAAAAACTTTTGTGACTTTTGTGGTTTTATCATTTTTATAGTTAACTAAAAATATGAAAACAGTAACCCCCTCTGAGATAACCGCCGTACAGCTTCAGACCATCATGCAAACCGCCGTTTCACCTCGTCCTATTGCATTGGCTTCTACGGTGGATGGAGACGGCAATCATAACTTATCTCCATTCAGTTTTTTCAATATGTTCAGTACGGTTCCTCCAATTCTGATCTTTTCACCATCGAGGAGAGTACGTGACAATACTACAAAACATACGCTTGAAAATGTATTAGAAGTACCGGAAGTTGTTATTGGAACAGTAAACTTTCCAATCGTACAGCAGATTTCTTTGGCCTCTACGGAGTATGAAACAGGAGTCAATGAATTTGTAAAGTCTGGTCTTACGATGAAAGACGCTGACCTGATACAACCCAAACTGATTGAAGAATGCCCTGTGAACTTTGAATGTAAAGTCTTAGAAATAAAACATTTAGGAAACCAAGGAGGATCAGGAAATCTTGTAATCTGTGAGGTTCAGAAGATTCATATTAGGGAAGAATACCTGAATGAAGCAGGAAATTTAGATCAGCAAAAACTGGATATGGTCGCCCGTTTAGGGAGCAACTGGTATTCCAGAAGTAATGAAAACAGCCTTTTTGAAGTTCCTAAACCTTTGGTAACAAAAGGAATTGGCTTTGATCTTTTGCCGGATGCTATCAAATACAGTAAAGTATTTACAGGAAATGATTTGGGAATGCTGGCGAACGTTGAAGTTTTACCTTCCGGAGAATATTATTCTGATGAAAATATTCATGAAGATGCCCAAAAGCTATTGTTGGAAAGCAACATTGAAGAAGCCTGGAAGATTTTAATTAAATAATCTGAATACAAATCATGAAAAAATATGCTTTCTTCTTTTTTTTATCAATCACTTTACAATCATGTGTTTATTACCCTATTAAAAAAGATTATGGGATTTACAGTAAATCATTGGTGTTTTCAAAAGACAAAAAATGGTTGATTAACAACATCAAAACGGGTGTAGATTCGCACCACAGAGAAATGATGAGTAAAGAAGCAATGCAGCTATTTCAAGATTTAAGTAGTGGCAATGCTTTTGATTTAAAAATGGCCAAAGCTGAACATATAATTCAAAACAGTATTCCGTTTGAGCCTGAAGTGGAAGATCTTGAGACCTTGAAAAACAGTTCTGATTTTAATTTTCTGGTTAACATTTATACCATGAAGCTTCGTAGCTCTTTAGACCGTTCTATTGGTGAACTGGATGACTATAAGAAAAATGAAACCTTTGCGATGATGGATGTTTATGATATTAAAACTATGAAAAAAATATATTCATTGAAAGCGTCTTCTGAAGTATCACTGGAAAAAGGTGAAAAGGCAACCATTTTTACTCCGACAAGTGAAATGATGACGATGAAAAACTTCAGAAGCCTTTTAAAGTCAATAAAAAAGAATGCGGTAAAAACCGAACAATAATTCAATAAAAAAGGAGTGAAAATTTCACTCCTTTTTTATTGAAAAGCAATATTTATTTTAATATTATATGATTCCTGCAACGAATACCAAATAATTATTTAGTATCCAATGTTTTTGAAACGGTAATTTTTCCCTTTTCTGCAAACTCAGTTACTTTACCGTTTTTATCGATGGAAACATTTAGGTTATCATTTTTGGAATCATAGTAAACAGAAGTAGCATATCCAGGGCAATCATGCTGTTTACATCCATGAAGTTTATAGATTCCACCTTCAGAGACAATAGGACTCTCTACGTCGAAATTTTTTATCATTTCATCATAATCTTTTCCTACCAATTTTTTCAATCTTTCAGTTAGGCCCTTGTCTTCAAATAATTTGATATCATGAGGATACTTTCCATCATTTTTGGTAATAATTTCAACTTGAACTGCTGCTGAAGAAGCAGTATCCGTTACTGAATCCATCTTTGCACTAACAGTAGAATCTTTTGGCATTACGGTAGCCAGCGTATCTGTACTTACAGAAGATTGAGTGTTGGTTTCTTTTTTACAGGAAATAACAGTTCCTAATAACAACAGCGCTAATGCGCTCGTAATCGTTTTTTTCATAATAAAATTTAGTATAGTGGTAATTTATTACAACGTGATTCTAATAGATTTATTTTAAATCACTTACATTTTGAGCACTATTTCTGAAGACTTCTTATTTTAGATTTTTAACTAAAAAATCAATACACTTTTCTGTTACAATGTTCAGATCTTCCGGCAACGTAGAGTCTGTCCAGGGTTCTTTAGCTCCAAAGGTATGATTTCCATTCTCAATAAGAAAAAGTTCTGAATTCGGATTAAGAATGTGAAGATGCTCTGCGTGCTTTACATCAACAGCTTCATCACGGGTTCCATGGATAATCAGCATATGCGCTTTAGCCATTTCTGTAGCCCGTTCTACATCAAAACGGTGTATATTCTGCTCATAATCTTCATAAAACTGATAGTAATGAGGCATTTCCTGTTGAGTACGTCCATTCAAAGCGTAATAAACGCCTTCTTTTTTCCAGTTTTCAAAAAAATCACCTGTGGGAAAACGATCCAAGGTATCTACGCTGGCGAGAGTAATCAATCCGTTGATTCTTTCATCCTCAAAAGTCTTAATAACGGAAATCCCTCCTCCTCTACTGTGCCCCATCAGAATGATCTTTTCGGAATCTACATGCGGATCCAGGATAAAATGGTCAATAACAATCCCTAAATCAGACAATTCTTTGGTATAATTATTATTTCCAAAGGCTTCAAGATCGCCAAAATGATGAGGGTCATCTACAGTGGTTCCATTGTGAGAAAAATTAAACTTTACAAAGAAAAAACCTTCTCCTGCAAGCTTCTCTCCCATTAAATCCCATGCTCCCCAATCTTTATAGCCTTTATACCCATGAACAAAAATGACCAAAGGCTGTTTTTCTTGAGTATCACTATAAAAAGCATCAGCAAGAAACCCTTTTGTTTCTTTATTTTCTAAATAAATATTCTTTTCCCTAATCAGATTCATAAAACAACAGGTTTTAATTTAATATTCTCAATATTTAAAACACTAATTTAATTTGAAATTTATGAAAAAAATTATTAAAAAATAACCTTATTTTTGCTACATGCAGAATTTAAGAACAGTAACGGTAATGCGTTACATTCTGCCATTGAGAGAGGGAGGCTCCCTTCCCGCCCTGGCAGAAGCTGATGATGACTTTAAGTATGTCTTAAAGTTCCGTGGCGCGGGTCATGGAGTTAAAATGCTGATCTCAGAATTTATAGGTGGAAAGATTACAGAAGCTTTGGGACTCAAAATTCCCGAATTGGTCTTTGTTAACCTTGATGCGGATTTCGGAAGAACAGAAGCCGATGAGGAAATACAGGATCTGCTAAAGTTTTCTGAGGGTTTAAATCTAGGATTGCACTATCTGTCCGGCTCCATCACCTATGATCCGGGAGTAAGTGTTGATCCGCTTCTTGCCTCAAAAGTAGTATGGCTGGATGCCTTTATTACCAATATTGACCGTACATTTAAGAATGCCAATATGCTGATGTGGAATAAAGAGCTTTGGATCATTGACAACGGTGCTTCATTTTATTTTCATCATTCATGGCAGAATTTTGATGCAGCGGCTAAAACTCCGTTCAAATATGTGAAAGATCATATTCTTCTTCCTAAGGCTAAAATGCTGGATGAAGCAGATAAGTTTGCGCATGAAGTACTGAACGAAACTCTTTTCAGGGATATTGTGAATGCTATTCCTGAAGATTGGCTGCACTGGAACGATGCGGATGAAACTCCCGAAGAGATCCGTGACATTTATTTTCAGTTCCTGAAAACCCGATTAGAAAATTCTCAAATCTTTGTAAACGAAGCTAAAAATGCAAGAGGATAAAATATACGAATACGCGGTAATACGCTTGGTACCAAAAGTTGAGAGAGAAGAATTTTTCAATATCGGACTGGTTATGTTTTCCAAAAAAGAAAAATTTATCCGGGTGGAATTTTATTTATGTCCTGATAAATTCAAGCTGATGCACAGCAAACTGGATTATGATGATATCATCCAAAACCTGGAGAGCTTTCAGAAAATTGCCAATGGAGATAAGGATGGCGGGCCTATTGCTCAGTTTGATATTCCTGAACGATTCCGCTGGCTTACTGCTGTAAGAAGTGCTGTTGTACAAACTTCAAGACCTCATCCCGGAAAATCTAAGGACCTGAATATTACTTTTGGTAAACTTTTTGAGGAGTTAGTAAAGTAATACTTCCCTCTAAAAAAAATCTTATGAAATCATCTAATAACAACATATCAATTGACAGGTTTTTCACAAACCTGTTTTTTATTTTATCTTTAAGTTTCTCAGGTTTATTTTTTTCTCAATCATTTTCTCAATCACCGGAAAAAGCTAAACGGGTAAAAAGTACACTTCTACCGGAAATAGCAATGGTTTCTGAAAATATCATTTATAAAACCAGTAAAAAAGGAGATTCTCTGATGCTGGACCTGTATACTCCCAAAAACTTTTCAGGTAAACTCCCTGTACTAATTTATGTTCACGGAGGCGGATGGATAGAAGGCAGTAAAGCCGTTTATGCTGACAATTATCTTGAAACAACGATTGCCAAACTGATGGAAAAGCAATATGTCGTGATCAGTATCAATTATACCCTTCTGAATGACAACACCCACTTTCCTCTCCCATTACAAGATACTAAGGATGCCGTGCGATGGGTAAGAAAGAATGCTGAAAAATATAACTTCGACACTAATAATATAGGGCTGTTTGGGGCATCAGCAGGAGCCCATCTGTCTCTTGTAGCAGCCTACACCCCAGATGATGCATTTAAAGGAAGTCCTGACCTTTCATCTTATTCGGCAAAAGTAAATTATGTAGTTGACCATTACGGACCTGTTGATCTGAACAAACTTTTCCATACCAGACTGGGAATAATTCCGGTAGCCATGATTGGAATGGTTTCAAAAAAGATTGTTAATTTACAGCAAGGCCTGGTAAAAGGAATCTCAGGATATGATTTAACAAAAGATCAGGATAGAGCCATCGATTATCTAAAAACTATATCTCCTGCAACCTATACAGAAACGGGAGTTCCGACTTTAATTGTTCAGGGGAATAAAGATAAAATAGTTCCTCTAAGTCAATCTAAAAAATTACACAGAAGACTTAAACGCGCAAAAGTAGAAACTTCTTTAATTATCATTGATAATGGAGTACACAGTTTTTCTACAACAGATAAAGCAGCTCTTGATACAATGACAGATCAAACGGTAGACTTTATCGTTTCTCAAAAAAATAAAACTATACATTAGATTTACCAAAATAACCAGAACCCCCACTATTAGAAATACGATCAAAAATAAAAGGACAAATCTGCTAGATTGATATACATATCATCTGTTTTTATTGAAAAAATAATTACCTTGGCTAATATTTGATTCATTCTCAATAAAAAAGCCGATACTTTATATTATTCACTTAAAAAAAACTAAAGGATATGGATTTCTTGAACAATATCAATGCACTTACTCTTATATTTACATCGGTACTTATTTTTGCCATAGCCTATCGGTTTTATGGTATTTTCATTGCCAACAAAGTACTTAAACTTAATGATCATCACACCACTCCCGCAGTAGAATTTGCAGATGGAAAAGATTATGTAGCTACGAATAAAAATGTACTTTTCGGACATCATTTTGCTGCTATTGCTGCCGCCGGACCTCTTGTGGGACCTGTTTTGGCGGCTCAATTCGGGTATTTGCCCGGCGCTCTTTGGATTTTAATTGGCTGTGTATTGGGCGGAGGAGTGCATGACATGGTTGTTTTATTTGCTTCGGTTCGGCATAAGGGGCAAAGTCTTGCTACCATCGCTTCAAAAGAAATTGGTAAAACAACCGGAACAGTAGCCGGTTTTGCCATTTTATTCATATTAATTCTCACATTGGCAGGATTGTCACTTGCCTGTATCAATGCGATGCACGAAGCCTCATGGTCATTATTTACGGTAATCATTACAATGCCTATTGCCATCATTATGGGGCTGATTATGCGTTATAAAAAAAATAGTGTTCTTTTTGCCAGTATTCTGGGAGGAATCCTATTAATTGCCGGAATTATCGGTGGGCATAGTCTTATGCAGAATCCTACCCTGAATAATTTATTTTCATGGGATATTAAAACCATTTCTATTGCTATACCTCTTTATGGTTTCCTGGCATCGGTATTACCTGTTTGGCTGCTTCTCGTTCCAAGAGATTACCTTTCAACTTATCTTAAAATCGGGACGATCATTATGCTAGCCATTGGCGTTATTGTCATCCACCCTACTGTACAGATGCCAGCTATTACAGCATTTGTAAATGGTGGTGGCCCTGTCATTGGAGGTCCTGTACTTCCCTTTATTTTTATTGTGATTGCCTGTGGAGCAATTTCAGGATTTCATGCCGTGATTGCTACAGGAACAACACCGAAAATGCTCAACAAAGAAAGAGAAATTCTTTTCGTGGGATATGGCGCCATGCTGGTAGAAGGCTTTGTCGCACTCATGGCTTTAATTGCGGCCTGCACCCTGATGCCAGGCGACTATTTCGCGATCAATACCCCGAAAGAGGCTTATGATTCATTCCTTGCAACGCACCCTTCATTACATGGAGTAGACATCGATTATTATTCTCAAAAAATAGGTATTGACCTTTATGGAAGAACGGGCGGTGCCGTATCTCTGGCGGTAGGAATGGCTCACATTTTTAACAAAATCCCTTATATGGATCAACTGACCGCCTACTGGTATAATTTTGCCATTATGTTTGAAGCTGTTTTTATTCTTACAGCTATTGATGCCGGCACCAGAGTAGGACGTTTCTTTTTACAGGAAATGTTAGGATCTGTTGTTCCAAAATTTAATGATAAAAACTGGGTTCCCGGAATTATCATCAGTAGTTTACTCTTTACTTTTGCCTGGGGATATTTGGTATATACCGGAAATGTAAGCAGTATCTGGCCATTATTTGGAATCAGTAATCAACTGTTGGCTGCTTGTGGCTTAATTGTCTGTACTACGATGCTCATCAGAATGAACAGGGGAAAATATGCACTATGTTCTGCCATTCCCGGTGTTTTTATGGCAATCATTACTTTCTGGGCAGGATACATTCAGGTGACCAGCATTTATATTCCCAAAGAACAATATCTACTGGCTGCTTTAGCTGTAACAGCAATGATACTGATGCTGATTGTTTTCATAGGGGCTTTCAGGAAATGGTACCAGCTTCTTCAGATCAATACAACAGAAATTGATTATTACGGAGAACCGGTAAAAGAGCTGGTAGAGAGATAATATGCTTTCTACAAAATCTGTTAAAGCCTTTTGCTTCCTCTGATAATTTTTATACATTTGTTTTGCTTTAGGGGTATTCTGAAAAGAATTGAGAGAGTCCCTTTGAACCTGATACGGCTTACACCGACGTAGGAAAAAGCAAAATGACGTGATTTCTTGATGTCTTTTGTTTCGGATTTTTTCCTAAAGCTATTTTTATTTTAATGATAACAATGGAAAAAAATCTTTGGCAAGAAGTTCAACTTGTACGACAAAAGTCTCCTCTTGTTCATAACATAACCAACTATGTAGTGATGAACAATACTGCCAATGCTCTTTTGGCTGCAGGAGCTTCTCCGATTATGGCACATGCCCACTCTGAAATCAAAGAAATGATCAATATAGCCCATTCGGTGGTTATTAATATTGGTACTCTTGATGAATACTGGGCAGAATCTATGCTTATAGCTGCTGAAACTGCTGATACACTCCATAAACCCTGGGTGTTGGATCCGGTTGGTGCAGGAGCTACCTCTTTTCGTGATCAGGTATTACATCAGCTGTTACAATTCCATCCTACAGTAATCAGGGGTAATGCTTCTGAGATTATCGCACTCGCCAAAACCAATACAACAGTCACCAAAGGGGTAGACAGTACAGCAGAAAGTAATGACGCTGTTGAAGCTGCACACATCCTGGTTAACCAATACAACACTATCGTATGTATTTCGGGTGAAACGGATATTATCCTGAGCCAAAATCAATCTATACAAATCAAAAACGGACATGCTCTCATGACCAAAGTAACGGGTCTGGGATGTTCTGCAACAGCATTAATCGGAGCATTTATAAGTGTTACGGAAGATACAATATCTGGAACTGCCGCTGCAATGTCATTATTGGGAATAGCAGGCGAAATGGCTGTTCGTGAAAGCAAAGGCCCAGGCAGTCTTCAAGTCAACTTGATTGATAAACTATACAACATTACAGAAGAAGAATTTAACGGTCATTTAAAAATTGAAAGATCATGAGTATAAATACTTTCCCTTACTCATTATACCTGGTAATTTCTGAAGCAGATTGTATGGGAAAAAACTTCCTGGAAGTTGCTGAACAGTCCATATTAGGAGGTGTGGATATTATACAGCTTCGTGAAAAAAATGACAACAATGAAATATTCCTTCAAAAAGCCACACAGCTTATTGAGATTACAGATAAATATGGTATTCCTCTTATCATCAACGATAATATCACTGTTACTGAAAAAGTAAATTCAGCTGGAATACACGTTGGCAGCAGCGATGCAACTCCTCGGGGTCTAAGGCAGAGACCTTTGATCGGGAATAAAATGATTGGTTATTCTATAGAACACCTGGCTCAGCTTGGCAACGAACAAACTGCAGTAGCCGACTATCTGGGAATAAGCCCTGTTTTTAAAACAAAAACCAAAACAGATACTATTATAGAATGGGGATTGGAAGGAATTACTCAAATCAGGCAGCTTACAGAAAAGCCTTTGGTTGCAATAGGCAATATTCATCTGAAAAATGCAAGAGCAGTAATCAATGCCGGAGCAGATTGTCTCGCAGTAGTTTCCGCAATATGCAGTGCTGCTGATCCTCAAAAAGCAGCTTATGAATTAAAAAATGAAATTGTAAAATGAAAAAATACAAATATCCTTCCGTATTAACTATTGCAGGTTTCGACGGAAGCGGCGGTGCTGGTATTCAGGCTGACATTAAAACAACTTCTGCTCTAGGTTGCTTTTCCACATCTGTATTAACGGCTTTGCCTGTACAAAATACACAGGGAGTACGAAAAATATATCCTATTCCCGTAGAGGCAGTTGCTGACCAGATCAAAGCCATTTTGGAAGACATTGTTCCCGATGCTATAAAAATTGGAATGGTTCATACGCCTCAACTGGTAGAAACTATTGTTTCCACATTAGCAGAATATCCTAAAATACCTATTGTCTTTGACCCTGTAATGGTTGCCACCAGCGGACATCGTTTAATTGAAGAAGAAACCATCACAGCACTCACTGAAATGCTTTTCCCCATTGCTGATGTTATCACTCCCAATATGGATGAAGCTGCAATTTTAGCAGATATGAAAGTAGAAACTTTAGAAGATTTATACACAGCCGGAAAGAAAATCAAAAAGCTGGGGTGTAAAACAATTCTTCTTAAAGGTGGTCATCAGGAAACCTCAACGATTACGTCACTGTTTTATGATGAACATGAGAATTTTCATTCTTTCGAAACAATAAAATTTGACACGAACAATACTCATGGTTCCGGTTGTACACTTTCTTCAGCAATAGCAGCATATATTGCTCAGGGAAAATCCTTATATAATGCTGTTTCACTGGGACAAGAATATATTTATCAAGCCATAAAAAACGGCATAGATGTGCAAACAGGGCTAGGAAATGGTCCTCTTAATCACTTTTTTAATCCACAAAAACTTATCAAAAATGAAATGGTCTGAACAAACCTGGAACGCTATAGAAAAACATTATCAGTCTATCCTTGATATGCCTTTTATCAAAGAACTTTCTGATGGTACCCTACCACAGAAAAAATTCCGTTTTTATATGGCTCAGGACTCTTTATATCTGGAGCACTTTGGAAGAACACTCTCAATCATTGCTGCAAAGATTACTGATCTTCAGGATGTACTCACTTTTATGCGGTTCGCTGAAAATGCCATTGTAGTAGAAAATGCCCTGCATGAATCTTACTTCAAAGATTTTGGTTTGAGTGATAAAGGGGTTTTAGAACCTGCTTGCCATCATTATATTCACTTTCTGAGAAGTACGGCAGCTCTGGAATCTGTGGAAATTGCAGTTGCCGCAGTTCTCCCCTGCTTCTGGATTTATCGTGAGGTTGGAAATTATATTTACGAGATTCAAAACACCGTTAACAATCCCTATGAAAAATGGATCGCCACCTATGCTGGAGAAGAGTTTTCAGCGGCAGTGGAACAGGCTATTGCTATAGGTGATAAAATAGCAGAAAATAGTACTGAAGAAACCAGAAAAAAAATGACCGAAGCTTTTATTATGGCATCCAGAATGGAATTCCACTTTTGGGAAGCTGCTTACGAATTGAAAAGATGGAAGTAAAGAAGAGACACAATACCTCAATCATCCATTATGTTATCAACCACTACAACAAAAAACGGAACCAACTTTTGATTCCGTTTTTTTATAGATATAAAATTTGATTAAAAATTGAAATTAAGTCTTGTGAAAACATACCGTCCGTTCTGCCCAAACTGTGAAGTGGAGCGCGAATAAATAAACTGATCGTTATTACTTGAAGCCGGTAAATTTTTAGTAGGATAAATATCAAACAGGTTATTAACACCTACCGTCAACCCGATATTTTTGGTAAACTGATACGCTGCAGAAATATCGGTGATAATCTTATCTCCTATTGTTTGATGCTCATTAAATCCTATAATTCCATCTCCGTTAGCATCAAGAACATCGGCACCGGTTACTTTTCCGAAATAAGTATTTCTAAGATAGAAACTTGCTCCTTTCCATGTTAATGTGTGAGAAAGGCTTGCTTTTACTCTTGGTACGGCCTCTTCCAGATAGATTCTTGATTTTTCAGAGAAATAGACCTTTTCAAGAGCCGGAGATTTCAACAGCCCTGCTGAATGAATTTCACCCACCTGCTTAGTCTGGTTCAAGTTGATCGCAAAATTATTATCCAGTTTTACGCCTGAAAATCTTGCGTTATGGGAAATAACAATATCCAACCCTTTTGTTTCCGTATCGATGGCATTGGTGAAAAACTGAGCTGCATTTACATTTAATTTATCAAATTCTATTTGAGCATCGGTAGGTACATCTTTTCTTAAAAACTGATCGGTAAGAATAATTCTGTTATCAATCTTAGTAAAATAACCGTCCGCTGTGAATGTCAAATTCACTGATGGAATTTTATACGTAAATCCTACACTCGCTGACTTTGAGGTTTCCTGTTTAAGTTTTGGGATATTCAACTGTCCTGCCAATCGGGAATCATTACTGTATGTTCCCACTTCCAGAAGCTGTCCTCCTGTAAATAAGGTAGAAGTTACATTATAGTAAATCTGGTGTATAGATGGAGCCCTGAATCCTGTAGACCCTGCAAATCTCACATTAAAATTAGGAGCTACTTTGATTCTTGAAGCTAATTTATAATTAAATGTAGATCCAAAATCCGAATAATTCTCATATCTCGCTGCTGCATCCACTAAAAGCCAGCTGGTAAAGTTTAACTCTACATCTGCATACGCTGCCAACGACTGTCTATTCTTATTCACCGCATTTTCAGGTTTGAAACCACTGAATACCTGTGAACCTCCTGGCAAAGAAGCTCCAAAAAAGTCTGTAGGCCTTGATGTAGTATTATTCCATGGATTTCCTAAAACATCATAGGTAGTATATGATGCTTCTTCACCAGCAGTCATTTTAAAATTCTCAAAACGGTGCTCTCCTCCAAATGCTACATTCAATCCCTCCAGAACATCATATTTTTTAGAGAAATCTAAATTGATGGTATTTTGGGTAAACCTTAATCCTCCTGCATCAAACTCATTAGGAGAAGCAAACCTTAAAGAAGTGTTTCCGGTATTTCTGATATTGTAGGTAAAGGAGTTTTGTCCAAAGGTATTGCTGAAATCAATATTCCATCCTTCCCATTTTCCTTTAATTCCTGCTGCTAATGAAATATCCTGAATATCGGTTCCTATCTGTGGCAGGTAACCGCTAGGATATAAGCCTGTAAAGGTTCTGCTTTCCCTCGGTCTTCTGTAAAATCCTCCAGAAACTCCATGTCTTAAACTGTATCCTCCAAAAGTATACACCTTCCAGTTATCACTTACAGGTACCTCAGCATTGATAAAAAGCTGGTGATTATTAAGTTTAGACTGCCCTACCTGCATGTTGAAATCTTTTCTCGTCTGCCCTCTGTAAGCAAGTTCCTGATCGGTGATATAATTCAAATAATTGGTAGTAAACCTGGTAGGATCCGACAAAACTTTCTGTAAAGCGGAAATAGAATTAGCTCCCTGTATAGCAGTTTGTAAATCCTGAGAAAAATAACTTACTTCTGGTGCATATTGGTGAATATAGTTTACAATTTGCTGAGAATTTGGAGTATTTCCAATATCAGTAAAAAGAGAAGAAAGATTGACTCCATTTTTCAGGGCACGTTGCTCAATAGCATTATAAGCATTATAAATAGGAGCATTTTCTGTTCCTGCCCTGTACGTAGGGTTTCTAAACTGTGAAGACCAGGTAATATTGAAAAAACCACCTTTGGTTCCTATTTTATTTCCATAATTCAGGTCAAGCTGAATATTCTGTCCGTCAAAATTCCCGGTATGATCGTTCGCTGCAGGCGTTAAGTTTCCACCATAGCTGATCTGACCGGTTAGTTTTCCGGTATCTCTTTTTAATTCAAGGTTCATCACTCCGGCAATTGCATCAGAACCATATTGCGCGGCAGCTCCATCTCTTAAGACTTCTATTCTGTTTAAAGCAAAAGAAGGAATAGCATTTAAGTCAGTTCCTACAGTTCCTCTTCCCGGTGTTCCGTTTACATTAACCAGTGCAGAAGTGTGTCTTCTTTTTCCGTTGACCAATACCAATACCTGATCCGGTCCCAATCCTCTCAACTGGGCAGGATCCAAATGATCTGTTCCATCCGAATTGGTTTGAACAGTAGAGGTAAAAGAGGGTGCAATGGCATTTAGAATTTGCCCGATACTTGACTGGGGAAGTACAACTGAAGCTTCCTTAAGGTTGAATACATCTACAGGTACCGGACTGTCTGCTTTTGATCTGGCTCCGGCTCTGGATCCAAGGATAACAACTTCTTCTACTTTATTGGTTGTGACACTGTCTTTTTTTGTTTTAATGCTGTCTTTCTCCTGTCCATAGGTAAAAACTCCTAAAAAGAATAGAACAGAAGCGGAAAGAATAGTTTTTTTATTTCTCATATCATCTCATCAATTTGATTAAACATTTATGTTTTTTGCAGGTGCAAATGTAAAGTATATTTATTAGTCTACAAAATCA
Organism: Chryseobacterium sp. G0162; assembly: GCF_003815715.1. Classification (NCBI taxonomy): domain Bacteria; kingdom Pseudomonadati; phylum Bacteroidota; class Flavobacteriia; order Flavobacteriales; family Weeksellaceae; genus Chryseobacterium; species Chryseobacterium sp. G0162. The sequence continues at coordinate 1,415,523 of NZ_CP033922.1, forward strand.
ATAGACTTTGTTTTTGTAAAAAATGATAATCGTTTCTTTCTATCCCTTATTTAAAATTACTACTTTTTCCAATAAGGTAAAGGTATTTAATAAAAAAACGGACTCAAAAATGAATCCGTTTATCGTATTTAAAGGCTATTTTAAAGCATTAAATCTTAATAAGTTTAGCATATTTCAGAATCAGGTTCTTCTCTCCTTCATGCATGAATACAACTTTTGCTTTGATATTCTGAGGATCTGTCCCATCCAGGAAAGTAACTTCCCCAACGCCGAAACGATCGTGTCTCACTTTATCTCCCACTTCAATATCCTGAGAGGAAGCTCCACTTGGATTGATGATTTTGGCAGTGCTTACCGGTTTCAATTTTCTTACTTCCTGAGCAGGTTTTGAATTATCTTCACTTCTATTAAGTGTCTTTTTCTCTACCTTTTTGAAAGATTTTAATTCAGATGGATGTTCATCAAAAATATTGGATTTTACTCCAGAATTATTGATAAACCTTTTTTCCATAGCCGGATTAAGGAATTCTATATACTCATCATCAATTTCACTTAAGAATCTTGATGGTTCTGCATCTGTAATTTTCCCCCATTGGAAGCGGGAAATTGCATAAGAGAAGAATACTTGTTTTTCAGCTCTGGTTAATGCTACATAGAACAATCTTCTTTCCTCTTCAAGATCTTCTCGGGTGGCTGAACTCATGAAACTTGGGAAAAGGTTCTCTTCAAGACCCACCAAGTGTACAACAGGGAACTCTAAACCTTTGGAAAGGTGAATGGTCATTAATGATACCATATCATCTTCTGATTCCTTATCCTGAGTATCTGCAGAAAGGGCAATATTCTCAAGGAAATTGGAAAGACTCGGATCTCCGTCTTCCAGCTGTATTTGTTCTTCAATAAACCCTTGCATTGAGTTCATCAATTCCTGAACGTTTTCTACTCTTGATATTCCTTCAGGGGTTTGGTCATCTTTTAAAAACTTAATCAACCCACTTCGTTTAGCCACTTCCATAGCTACACTGTAGGCAGTTTCGGTTTTCAACAATACCTGGAATGCTTTAATCATTGACCAGAAATCATTCAGCTTGTTTAAAACACCATTATTAAGTCCTAATTGAGGAGCATACATGGGCAGGTTATCCAACACTTTTGAAACAGAAAGATTCTGAGCATCTGCAAAAACAATTAATTTGTTCTGTGTAGTTTCTCCAATTCCTCTGGCCGGATAGTTAATGATTCTCATTAATGCCTCCGAATCATTTTCATTGATTAAAAGACGCAGATAACCGATTAAATCTTTAACTTCTTTCCTTTGGTAGAATGAAAGTCCTCCATACACCTTGTATGGAATATTTTTACGTCTCAGCGCATCTTCAAATGCTCTGGTCTGAGAATTGGTTCTGTATAAAATAGCAAAGTCGCTATACTTTCTCTGGTCACGGTTTCGCAGTTCCCAGATATTTCCGGCTACAAAGTTCGCTTCATCAGCATCAGAAAGGGAACGGTATATTTTTATTTTATCTCCTTCTTCGTTATCACTGAAAACATTTTTCTTAAACTGCTGTAAGTTTTTAGCAATAACAACATTCGCTGCATTTACAATGTTTTGTGTGGAACGGTAGTTTTGTTCCAAAGATACAGTGATGGCATCCGGGTAATCCTTTTTAAAATTCAGGATATTATAAATATTAGCTCCACGGAAAGAGTAAATAGATTGGGCATCATCCCCTACCACACAGATATTTTCAAATTTAGAAGCCAGTGCTTTTACAATAAGATACTGGGAATGGTTGGTATCCTGGTACTCATCTACCATGATATATCTGAATCTATCCTGATATTTGGCTAATACCTCCGGAAAACGGGTCAATAACTCATTGGTTTTCAATAACAGATCATCAAAATCCATAGATCCGTTTCTAAAACATGCTTCTACATACTTTTGATAGATTTGTCCAATGAATTTCATATTTGCTTTTTCATCAGCTTCCATCAGTTCCGGATTGTTGAAATAAGCTTTTACTGTAATCAGGTTGTTTTTGTAAGTAGAAATTCTCGCCTGAACTTTTTTGGGTTTATAAAGATCAGCATCGATATTCATATCCTTCAATACTTTTTTAATCACATTCAATGCGTCCTGCTGATCGTAAATGGTAAAATTGGAAGGATACCCAAGATTATGCCCTTCAATCCGTAAAATTCTGGCAAAAACGGAGTGAAAAGTTCCCATCCAAAGACTTCTTGCATTGCTGTCTCCTACTACCTTTGCGATACGTTCTTTCATTTCACGGGCCGCTTTATTCGTAAAGGTAAGGGCAAGGATGTTGAAAGGATCTATTCCGTTAGAGATAAGGTGAGCAATACGCATCGTAAGCACACGTGTTTTACCAGAACCTGCCCCTGCAAGCACCATCAAAGGTCCTTGTAAAGAGGTAACGGCTTCATATTGTGATTCATTGAGTCCTTTCAGATAATCCATACAGCAAAAAAATTTTTGGAATGACAAAATTAAGATATTCAGAGGAGAATTCAAATTATGAAATGTCAATAGTCGATTTTGCTTTACAAGTGAATCGTGAATTCTGCTTCGCAGGTGAATCGTGAATAATTGCAGTCACAAAAAATTGACAAGCGCATCGAATTGGCTATCCACTATTGACTTATCAGCTTTCAAAATTTCTGTAACATTTAATTCACTTTTCCTACTCATTGATAAACAATTTCTAACTTTATGAAAAAGCGACTTCTTTCTGCTGCTGCCGTAGCTTTCTTCGGGCTCATGCTGAATGCACAGCAAATCAAATTCGAAGAGTATGACCTTCCCAATGGTCTTCATGTAATTCTTCACCAGGATAATTCAGCTCCGGTAGTCACTACAGGTGTGATGTATCATGTAGGAGCTAAAGATGAAGTAAAAGGAAGAACTGGTTTTGCCCACTTCTTTGAACACCTTTTATTCGAAGGAACTCCAAACATTAAAAGAGGAGATTGGTTTAAGATCGTTTCCTCAAACGGAGGCCAGAACAACGCCAATACCACCAACGACAGAACCTATTACTATGAAACTTTCCCTTCCAATAACGAGCAGCTTGGGCTTTGGATGGAAGCTGAAAGAATGCGTCACGCTGTTATCAATCAGATTGGAGTAGATACCCAAAGAGAAGTAGTAAAAGAGGAAAAAAGATTAAGAATGGATAACCAGCCTTATGGAAACCTTTTCTCCACAATTCAGAAGAATCTTTTTACCAATCACCCATACAATTGGCCAACCATTGGCTCCATGGAAGATCTTAACGCGGCAAAACTTGAAGAGTTCCAGGCTTTTTATAAGAAATTCTATATACCAAACAATGCTACTTTAGTGGTTGCAGGAGACATTAAACCTGAACAGACTAAAAAATGGATTGAAGAATATTACGGCGCTATTCCAAAAGGGACAGTTACTCCAAAAGATTTCCCTAAAGATGCTCCAATTACTCAGGAAAAAGAAGTGACTGCTACTGATCCGAATATTCAGCTTCCGGCTTATGTTTTTGCTTACAGAACACCAGCTAATAAAGAAAAAGATGCTTATGTTTTAGACATGCTTTCTTCTTATTTAAGCAATGGAAAATCTTCTGTTTTATACAAAAAATTAGTTGACCAGGAGAAAAAAGCACTTCAGGTAGCTGCTTTTAATCAAGGGCTTGAAGATTACAGTATTTTTGCCTTCTTTGCCATTCCAATGGGACAAACTTCTAAGCAGACTTTACAGACTGATATTGATGCGGAGATTAAAAAACTTCAGACTACTTTAATTTCTGATGAGGATTATCAAAAAATTCAGAATCAGTTTGAAAATCAATTTGTGAATCAGAATTCAAGCATTCAGGGAATCGCGGCATCTTTAGCAACAAACCATGTATTAATGGGAAATACTAACCTTATTAATAAGGAAATTGATATCTACAGATCTATCACGAAACAGGATATCCAGAATGCAGCTAAAAAATATCTGAATTCCAACCAAAGAATCATCATCAATTACGTTCCTGAGAAAAAATAATTTACCCATGAAAAAGCAATTCACTTATATAGCAGCGGCATTTTTATTTGCAGGAATGCTTTCTGCCCAAAAAATTGACCTTAATGCAATGCCAAAACCGGGACCTACTCCTGCAATCAACATTGCCAAACCAAAAACATTTCAGCTCAGCAACGGATTAACCGTAATGGTTGTTGAAAACAATAAACTGCCAAGAGTAAATACTACGCTCTCTATGGACAGACCTCCTTATTATGAAGGAAACATAACAGGAGTAAGCATGCTTATGGCAGAGCAACTTGATAATGGAACAACTCATCTTAGCAAGGATGAGTTTAATAAAAAAGTAGACTTTCTGGGAGCTAATATCAACTTCTCTTCTAACGGAGCTGCTTCAAACTCTCTTTCAAAATATTTCCCAGAAGTGTTGGGACTCATGGCTGATGCCATCGTAAATCCAAAATTCTCTGCTGAAGAAGTTCAAAATGCAAAAGAAAGAATTGTTGAAGGATTAAAAGCTGATGAAAAAAATGCTTCCTCTATTGCTGAAAAAGTATCCAATGCTTTGATGTATGGAAAGAATACATCAAGAGGAGAATTTGAAACTATTGAATCTATCAATAAAATTCAACTGGCGGACATTCAGAATATTTACAATAAATACTACGCTCCGGATAATGCTTACTTAGTCATTGTAGGAGATGTAAAATTTGACCAGATCAAACCTCTGGTTGAGAAAGCTTTTGGAAACTGGAAAAAATCAAATACAAAATTTGCAGCTTTAGAACCCGCTTCGAATGTTGCCAAAACAGAGATCAATGTGGTTGATGTACCTTCTGCTGTACAATCTGTATTATCTGTAAGCAACCTGAACAATCTTAAGATGAAAGACCCTAATTACTTCCCTGCTACGATGGCCAATTATATTCTCGGTGGCGGTGGCGAAGCAAGGCTTTTCATGAATCTTAGAGAAAAGAACGGATTTACTTACGGGGCCTATTCAAGTATGAATGCAAGCAAGTATTCTCCTGATTTTTCAGCGGAAACCAGCGTAAGAAATGATGTTACAGATAAGGCCGTGAAAGAAATGATGAATGAACTTAACGCCATTTCTACGGTTAAGCCAGAAGAATTAGAAAATGCTAAAGCTAAACTGAAAGGTTCTTTCATTATGTCTTTGGAAAAACCTGAAACCATTGCCAAATTTGCTTTAAACCAAAAAGTACAGGACCTTCCTTCAGATTTTTATACTAATTATTTAAAATCTATTGACAAGGTTACCGCAGCGGATGTCTCTAATGCTGTAAAAGCAACTATTCTTCCGAATCAAAGCAGAATTTTCATTGCAGGGAAAGCTTCTGATATTGCTGAAGGGCTTGAAAAACTAGGCTATCCTGTAAAATATTTTGATAAAGAAGCCAATCCGGTAACAAAACCATCAGCACAGAAAGTTGATGCTAGTGTAACCATTGGATCTGTAGCGGATAAATACATCAATGCAATTGGAGGCTTAGCAACTGTTCAAAAAGTAACTTCCATTACTGCCGATGCAACAACTAAAGTTCAGGGAATGGATATGAACATGAAGCTGATCCAAGGGAAAGGTGGAAAAATGATGATGGAAATGAAAATGATGGGCAATACCCTTCAGAAAATCGTTTTTGATGGTAAAGAGGGATATGCTGAAGCACAGGGACAAAAAATTCCTTTGAATGATAAACAAAAAGCTTCTATGACAGAACCGGAACTTTTCCCGGAACTTACTTTTGCTAAATCAACAGAATTGAAATTAGCAGGAATCGAAAAGTATAACAATGAAGATTCTTATGTGGTAAAAGGACCGAAGCAAACCTATTATTACAGTGTAAAAACCGGTTTAAAAACGGGTGAGATAAAAGTTGGAGAAGGAGGTTCTATGCCAACAAACTTCGCTGACTATAGAGACGTATCAGGCGTGAAACTTCCGTTCACTATTATCCAGAATATGGGTGGAATGGAGATCAACCTGGCTGTACAGTCTTACCAGCTTAACCAGGCTAAGGATTCTGACTTTAAATAATAAACAAACAATGATAGAAAAGGTTATCTCAATGTTGGGATAGCCTTTTTTTATTGTTGATTTTACCGGACATTCAACTTGTGAGAAAAATTAACAACAACGTATACATTTGAACGCGGTTATTCTTATCTTCACATTTGTTTCCCTCTAAGCATCCAATCATTGTTTGATTTCTAATTTTTTTGTTGTTGTGCCATATTTACCGATATCTTTTTTTGTCATTCAGTAAAAAAAGATTAAATTTGCCCATTCAAAAAGATATCAGAATTAATGGATACTATATTTACACTATTGATGGTTCTTATTATGATTGCTAGTATTTTATTAGTGATTGTTGTTATGGCTCAAAACCCAAAAGGTGGAGGTCTTTCCAGTACGTTCGGAGGGGCATCTTCTGCTCAGTTTGGAGTACAGAGAACCAATGATTTCATGGAAAAAGCAACATGGACTCTAGGCGGAACTATCATCGTTCTTATCCTTATAAGCGTTGTTGTTACTGGTAAACCGTCACAAGTGGCTCCAGCTCAACAGCAACCAGTTAAAAAAGAAGCTCCGGCAAAACAATCTGCTCCTGCTTCTTCTACAACTACTACTCCGGCTCCAGCACCAGTTGCACCGGCTAAATAAGAAGATAATTTTTCTACATATAATAAAAGCAACTCAGATTGAGTTGCTTTTTTATTATCCTGTATTTTCAATATTTAGTCTTGGGTGATTGTCTCAGTGTATATCCATTGTCATTCTGACGAAGGAAGAAGCTCATATATTCCATTACATCCTAGAATAACACAAATAAATGTATATCATTCATCAATAACCTCCAGATTCTCTCTTCCAGCTTCCTTCCAACCTAAAATTACTTCAGCTTAATCTTCTCAATCTGGTAACGAAGCTTTAGACCTGCTTTTAAGAAAGAATACTGCATTGGTTTTGATTCTTTATAATATTTATCAATAAAGATCTGCATAGCACCATAAAAGCGCTGCAAATAAATATCATTCTTTATTGTACTTTCTCCTTTGTGATGAAGAAGAGAAGCCTGACCATAATAATAGTTTTTATATCCGTTTCTTATTAAAGTATAGCAAAGATCAATATCTTCCCCATACATAAAATAGGCTTCATCCAATCCTCCTATCTTTTCATACACCTCTTTTTTCACCAATAAAAATGCACCCGTCATCACTTCTATTTCAGCCACAGCATCCTCTTCTAAGTCATTCCTGTAGTAAGATTTGGAATTATTTTTTTTAAAATTGGTAAACAGTTTTTCAAAGGAATTAAACATATCCGGAACCGAACGTTTGCTTTCCGGCAGAAAATTTCCTTCTGCATCATGCATCCGTATTCCAAGGCACCCAAAATTCGGTTGGCTATCAGAAAAGTCTAAAAGATTCTTCATATAAAAACCTTCGAATTCCGTATCGGGATTTAAAAGCAGTATATATTCTCCTTTTGCATAATGTATAGCCTGATTATTAGCTTTTGAAAAACCACCATTCATTTCCGAAGCAATAAACTGTACTTCGGGAAATTCTGAGATGAGATCCCGCCATGAACTGTCTGTAGAAGCATTATCGATTACAATTACCTCATATTCCACCTCTTTTACATATTTCTGAATAGACCAAAGGCAATTTCTGAGTAATTGGGTAACATTGTAATTAACAATAATGATAGACAGCTTCATATTAATCCTTTTCGTTGTATGGTAATCTGTTGATAATAGATCTTCCGAGTGAAATTTCATCAGCATATTCCAGTTCATCTCCTACTGAAATTCCCCTTGCAATACTTGAAAAATTCACATTAAAGTTTTTAAACTTTTTATAAATATAATAGGCTGTGGTATCTCCTTCCATCGTAGCACTCAGCGCAAAGATAAACTCCTTTACCTTCCCTTCATTCAGTTTTCTTTCAATACTTGGAATATTCAGCTGGCTTGGCCCTACGCCTTCCATCGGAGAGATTTTCCCACCCAAAATCAGATATTTCCCACCGTACTTCCCTGTATTTTCAATGGCAATTACGTCCCGAACATCTTCAACAATACAAATCAACTCACCGCTTCTTTTCTCATTACTGCAAATCTCACAGATGTCAAAATCAGAAAAATTATGACACTCTTTACAGTATTTTATCTCGTTGACAAGATTAATCAGGGAATTTCCAAGGCTCACTGCTCTGGAACTGGGTTGCTTTAATAAATGTAATGCTAATCTCAAAGCCGTTTTCTTTCCAATCCCAGGTAACCCTGAAATTTCATCAACCGCCTTTGCCAACACTTTACTTGGGTAATCCATAGGTACAAAAATAAGGATTATTTGAAGAAAATGATCTATCCTGTAGAGGAGTTTTTGAGGTATTAAAAGGGAATGGTCAACCTTCAATCCGGCACGCTTTTTAATTCCTATCTTGAGTGATTATTCAATTGCGAAACAAAAATTCACTTTTCATGTTTAAAGCTTAATATTTAGGATTACCGATTAATTAACTTTTGCCCTATAAAGTTCAGGATAATTTTTTCTCATTTTCACAGCCCACCGTGTATTATCCATCATTTCCAAACCTCATCTCTACAACTTTCACCTCCCTAATGTCCCATTCTGATATTTTAAATACCTATTCTATCCTTATTTCCCATAACTCTAAAAAAACCGTTATATTTGCGGCTTAAATTAAATATGAAAAAAATTAACTAACACATGGTACTTAACAACCTAAATTATCCACTGGATTTCAAGTTTAAAATTTCGACACTAGCCAGTGACTTCAACATTACTGACAAAAATGGGAACTACGTAGCTTACGTACGTCAAAAAATGTTCAAACTGAAAGAAGACGTTATCGTTTTCAATGACGAAAGCAAATCAAAAGAACTTTTCAGAATCAGAGCCAATCAATGGATTGATTTCAATGCTTCTTATTCTTTAAATGATATTGTAGATAACAAAAGCTACGGTAGACTGGCAAGAAAAGGAATGCGTTCTATCTGGAAAGCCAGCTATGATATCCTTGATCCTAAAGACCAGCCTAAGTTCAAAGTACAGGAAGACAGTGCATGGGTAAGATTCTGGGACAGTTTTGTAGGTGAGCTTCCTATCATCGGAATGTTTACAGGATACTTCCTTAACCCATCTTATACGGTTACCGGTATTGACGGAAAAGCATACTTCAAACTTAAAAAAATGCCTTCATTCTTTGGAAGAAGATTCCAATTAGACAGATTGATTGACATTGATGATGAGGAAGAAAGTTTAGTAATCCTTTCATTATTAATGATGACCCTTCTTGAAAGAGCAAGAGGCTAACATTTCAAAACCATAAACACATGAAATATCTAATCATTTTATTTTCTGCATTTCTTTTAGTAGCCTGTAAAAAGGACAAAGAAACAGTTTCTGCAAATGTTGCAGCCGATTCTTCAAATATTGCTAAGGATTCTGCTACAGCAAGTATTCCTTCTGGAAAAATCCAGATTGAAACCATTTCATTTCCTGAGGAAATCAAAGAATGTTCATGCTATTTTGCAAGAAATAAGTCTGATTTTGAAGCTGAAAAATACATCTATGCAGACGATGCAGGAAAAACAGCTTACATGAAACTGGATGGTAAAAGACTCTCTATGAACCTTATCTCTTCAAGTGATATGGAAGTAGATGAAGAGCTGACCAAAGAAATTGAAAATAATGATTACAAAATCTCCGTAAAAGGCAAAAAGATCAAAGGTGAAGAAGCCTTACTCTTCGAAGGTACCCTTACGATTGAAAAACCGGATGGCAGCGTTATTACAACACCCATCTACGGAGAATGTGGATGTTAACAATTAAAAACGAATAAGCTCATCCAACAATTTGCTTATTCGTTCTTTTATAATTCATAAAAATGCTTCTGTATCCCACGGAAGCATTTTTTATTTTGTAAATTTGAGAAAAATAAATTTCAATGGAATTATCTACTATAGAACCGCAAATAATCTGGAAAAACTTTTCCAAATTAAATGCAGTTCCAAGACCATCTAAAAAAGAGGAAAAAGTAATTGCTTTCATCAAAGGATTTGGTGAAAATTTAGGGTTAGAAACTACTGTAGACGAAGTAGGAAACGTAATTATTAAAAAACCTGCTACTGCAGGAATGGAAAACCGTAAATCGATTGTGCTTCAGTCGCATTTGGATATGGTTTGTCAGAAAAACAATGACGTTAATTTCGATTTCGAAACAGAAGGAATCAAAATGGAAATTGATGGTGATTGGGTAAAAGCAAAAGGAACCACTTTAGGAGCTGATAACGGTTTAGGAGTGGCTACCATTATGTCTATCCTTGAGAGCTCAGATATTCCTCACCCTGCACTAGAAGCTTTATTTACCATTGATGAAGAGACAGGGATGACTGGAGCTATCGGTTTAAAACCAGGACAGCTTACAGGAGAAATCCTATTAAACCTTGATACGGAAGAAGATGATGAAATTGACATCGGCTGTGCAGGAGGTGTTGATGTGACCATCACTCAAAACTATGCAACAGAAGCTGCGAAAGGACAAGTGGTAAGAATTGAAGTGAAAGGTTTACAGGGAGGTCACTCAGGAATGGATATCCATAAAGGTTTCGGAAACGCAAACATAATCTTGGGAAGACTTCTTTACAAAGGGTTGGAAAAGCAAAATCTGGAATTAATCTCTATTGATGGTGGCGGATTAAGAAATGCAATTCCAAGAGAAGGGGTTGCCATCATCTCTGTAAGAAATGCACAGGAATTCATTGAAGATGCCACTGCTCTTAAAAAAGAAATTTTAGAAGAATTTGCATCTGTAGAAGCAGGTCTTCAAATCAATATTGAAAACTCTACGTCTTCTGATAAAGCGATTTCCGAAGGTGATTCTAAAAAAGTAATCCTTACTTTAAAAGCTCTTCACAACGGAGTATACAGAATGAGCCCGGATGTAGCGGACCTTGTAGAAGCATCCAACAACGTAGCTAGAGTTGAATTGAAAGGTGGGGAATTGAAGATTCTTAACCTTACAAGATCTTCTGTAGACTCTTCTAAATATTCTACTGCAGAACAATTGAAATCTGTAGCAGAATTAGCGGGAATGAATGTAGTATTCAGCGGTTCATACCCAGGATGGAAACCTAGACCAGGATCTGAAATCGTAAAGATCATGGAAAAGATCTATACAGAGAAGTTCAATGAAAAACCTCATGTAGTAGCTTGTCACGCAGGTTTAGAATGTGGTATCATTGGTGCTAATTATCCTGAAATGGAAATGGTAAGTTTCGGACCTACCATCAGAGGAGCGCACTCTCCTGATGAGAAAGCAAATATTCCATCAGCTCAGAAATTCTGGAGCTTCCTGAAAGATATTTTAGCGAATATTCCTCAGAAATAGAATAGGAAAATATCTATATTGAATATCCAAAGTCTTATGATTTTGGATATTTTTAATTTAACCCAATCATTAAGCTATATTAAGAAATTAAGAATAATAAGAATCTGTAAATTAAAATTTAGAATTTCAATGAATATTTTCTTACCTTTTTTAGCTTTAATAAAAAGACATTCAAATATGAAAAGTATTACGGTATTCTGTGGTTCAAGTTTCGGCACAGATAAAATCTATGAAGAGCAGGCATTTTTACTTGGACAAACGTTAGCAAAACAAAATATACAACTCATTTACGGCGGTTCGGAAACCGGTTTAATGGGAACGATAGCCAATGGAGCATTAAGTGAAAACGGAAAGGTAACGGGTATTCTCCCTCATTTTTTACAGGCTAAGGAAATTGCTCATAAAAGCCTTACTGAACTAGTTCTCGTGGAAACAATGCATGAAAGAAAAACGAAAATGAGTGAGCTTTGTGATGGCGTAATCGTGCTTCCCGGAGGATATGGAACACTGGAAGAATTCTTCGAAATGATTACCTGGGCACAGCTTGGTCTTCATAAAAAACCTATTGCTATTCTGAATATTGACGGCTTCTACAATGACCTCATCAATTTGGTAGAAAATATGGTGAACAAAGGTTTTTTAAAGGCTGTAAATCGAGATATGCTTTTAGTAAGTGATAATATAGACGAGCTATTAGAAAAAATGAAAAACTATCAGGCTCCCACCGTTGGAAAATGGATTTCTAAGGAAGAAATATAATCTGTTCTTAATTAAATAAAAAACAAAACCCGTTCGAAAAACTCGAACGGGTTTATTATTAAGATTAAAAAATATTTTCTAGGGATAAGGAGCAATTTCCACTTCAAGCCCTTCCATGGCATCTGCAATATGCAGCTGGCAGCCTAATCGGCTGTTATCTTTCACATGGAAAGCTTCAGCAAGCATAGCATCTTCTTCATCTCCCATTGGTTCCAGACCAGGATCATTGATTACATAAACCTGGCATGAAGCACACATCGCCATTCCGCCGCATACACCAATAGTACCTTCTTCAGCCAATTCATAGGAACGGATAATCTCCATTAAGTTCATGGACATATCCGTTGGAGCAATAACATCGTGGGTTACACCTTCTCTGTCGGTGATTTTAATATTAATATCTGACATAATTCTGCAAAATTAGTCAATTTTTTTCACAACAGCCTTCTCTGCTTCTTTACGGCTTCCGTCAAACCCATCTACTCCACTTACAGTAGTATATTTTAGTACGAATTTCTTACCAGGATTCAATCTGTTGTAAACACTTTGACACATTAAAGTTGCTTCGTGGAAACCACAAAGAATCAACTTCAGCTTTCCAGGATATGTGTTGATATCTCCGATTGCATAGATACCATCAATGTTAGTCTGATAATCCAGAGCATTGTTTACAACAATGGCATTCTTCTCGATATTCAGTCCCCAATTTCCGATCTCACCCAATTTTGGAGTTAATCCGAATAATGGAATAAAGTAATCTGTTTCAATTTCAAAAGCATCCTCACCATCTTTTTGTACAGTAATTGCTTCTACTTTTCCATCTCCTCTGATACCAGTTACTTCAGCAGGAGTAATCAACTTGATTTTTCCCTCGTTTTTCAGATCCTGAACTTTTTCTACAGAATCCAAAGCTCCTCTGAACTCATTTCTTCTGTGGATCAAAGTAACTTCGCTGGCTACATTAGAAAGGAAAATACTCCAGTCAAGGGCAGAATCTCCGCCTCCGGCAATCACTACTTTTTTATTTCTGAAGTGCTCAGGTTCTTTAACGAAATACTCCAACCCTTTCTCTTCATAATCAGCTACATTTTCGAACGTAGGTTTTCTAGGCTCAAAAGTTCCCAATCCACCTGCAATAGCAATCGCCTTACATCTGTGAACAGTTCCTTTGTTAGTAACCACTTCAAACCACTCATCATCTACTTTTGTATAAGAAACGGCTGTTTCTCCCAATGTAAATCCAGGTTGAAACTGCTTGATCTGCTCCATCAAATTATCCACTAATTCTCCAGCGTTTACTGAAGGATACCCCGGAATATCAAAAATAGGTTTCTTCGGATAAAGTTCAGCCAATTGCCCTCCCGGTTGTGGAAGTGCGTCAATAATGTGGCACTTCATTTTTAAAAGACCTGCTTCAAAAACGGCAAAAAGCCCTGTAGGCCCTGCACCTATGATCAATATATCAGTGGTTATCATAATTTAAGATAATTTAATTATACATGTAACTGCAAATTTACTAATTTTAATGCGAAGCATATTTAATTGATTCTAAATAAAAACCTGAGATTTGTCAAATATCTATTATTTAAGATATTAAATTTGGCAATGTTTTTGTAAATGTCTTATCATGAAGAAAATTTTAAACCTTTTTGCAGTATTTATATTCTTTTTAGGCTCTGCCCAGATTGATAACATCGCAGACGGCGAATCCATCACCCTTAGAATCCACTACGGCTTCTTAAATGCCGGAACCGCCAATCTTACTACTAAAAAGACTACTTATAAAGGTGCTCCTCATCTTTATGTAAAAGGTACCGGGCAAACTACAGGTGCAGTAAAGGCTTTCTTCAAAGTAGAAGACCTCTATGAAAGTTTTATTGATAGCGCAAGCGGATTACCTAGCTACTATGTTCGAAATGTACGTGAAGGAAGCTACCGTCAGCATTTTGAAACCGCTTTTAATCACGATAACAATACTTTAATTTTAACGGATAAGAAAACGCCGGCCAATGGCTCAAAGGTTATCAAATCTGTGAAAGGTGTTCAGGATATGCTTTCCTGTTTCTATTATCTGCGAAGCAAAAGCCCGGATGAATTAAAAGTAGGAACAGTAATCAATATGAATGTATGGATTGATGATGAAATGTTCCCTTTTCAGCTTAAAGTGACAGGAACTGAGAATTTAAAGACAAAATTCGGTACGATCAATTGTTTAAAAATTATTCCGTCTGTAAAAAGCGGAAGGGTTTTCAAAGAAAAAGAAGGGGTAACAATGTGGGTTTCCAATGACGCCAACCACCTGCCAATGCTTTTGAAAGCTGAATTAGCGGTAGGGTCTCTTAAAGCAAGTATTGATGATTACAAAAACGTAAAATATCCTTTAAAATTTACTAAGTAAACGTATACCAATTTTTTAAAGAATCAATGTCTGTAATTTTTACAGACATTTTTTATTTTGAATGTAATAGATTCCAAATACAGATTGTCTTACTAATAGAAGCAGCAATGAGGCTGCCATGTCAATACTTCGTTTGGATCCCTAGCGTACCCGAAGTATGGATATAAGAAACAGACACGTGTAAATTTTTCAATAAGATCAGTTTTTAATTACGTTTTGTTTCTTAGGTCAGTAATTAAAAACAAAAACCTCCGGAGCTCCGGAGGTTTATTTTTATAATGTCTTGAATTGTTCCAAGGTTCTTATATCATTTTCAAAGAACATTCTGATGTCGCTCATTTGGTAAAGAAGCATGGTAATTCTTTCAATACCCATTCCGAATGCATATCCTGAATATTTCTCAGAATCAATATTAACATTCTTCAATACCGCAGGATCTACCATACCACAACCCATGATTTCTAACCAACCTGTTCCTTTTGTGATTCTGTAATCAGTTTCAGAGTTTAATCCCCAATACACATCAATCTCAGCACTTGGCTCCGTGAACGGGAAATAAGAAGGTCTCATTCTGATTTTAGACTTTCCGAAAAGTTCAGTGGTAAAGAACTGAATCGTTTGCTTTAAATCCGCAAAACTTACATTCTCATCAATATATAATCCTTCAATCTGATGGAAGATACAGTGAGAACGTGAAGAAATGGCTTCATTTCTGAATACTCTTCCAGGAGATAAAATTCTGATAGGCGGCTGATTTTCTTCCATAAAACGAGTCTGTACAGAAGAAGTATGCGTTCTTAAAAGAATATCCGGATTCTGCTCAATAAAGAACGTATCCTGCATATCTCTTGCCGGGTGATATTCCGGAAGGTTCAATGCCGTGAAGTTATGCCAGTCATCTTCAATCTCAGGACCATCAGCAACAGCAAATCCAATGGATTTAAAGATGTCAATAATTCTGTTTTTAACCAGGTTGATCGGGTGTCTTGATCCCAGATCTAATGGAAATGCAGGTCTTGTAAGATCTTCTTTTTCTACTACAACAGAAGATGCAGAAGTACTTTTCAAGTCTTCCAGTTTCACAGCAACAGCCTGCTTCAAAGTATTGATCTTCTGTCCGAATTCTTTCTTCTGGTCGTTAGGAACTTCTTTAAATTTTTCAAAAAAATCATTCAGAACTCCTTTTTTACCGTTGTACTTGATACGGAAGTTTTCTATCTCTTCCTTAGAGGTAGCATTGAAGCCGTTTACTTCGATCAGTAGTTCTTCTATCTTTTCTATCATTATTTTACCCTTTCAAAATGTTTTGCAAAAATACGACTTTTAAGTTGAATAATAGGTCCGTCATAAAAAAATCTGCCTCTTTTTCGGGAGGCAGACTTCAATCACTTATTTCACTTAAATAAAAAAATTATTTCTTTTCTAAGGCTTTAACGTTGATCTGAAGAGTTACCTCATCTTTAATCACTCCGTTTTCAGCAGGAGCCTGGAACTTCACGCCAAACTCTTCTCTTTTGATATCCTTAGGCTCAGTAGCTACACTTACTTCTCCGTTTTTCACGGAAACATTAGCTTTAAACTGAACCGGCTTAGTAATTCCTTTAATGGTTAAATTACCATCCAAAAGAGTATTATAATCACCTTCTGTAACAGGAGTAACTTTTGTAATTTCATAAGAAGCCGTTGGGAATTTTTCTACTTCAAAGAAATCACCACTCTTAAGATGACCGTTTAATTTACCCATATCATCAGGACTGTCTTTCAAGTCTACAGAGGTCAGGGAATTCATATCAGCAACAAATTTACCGCTTTCCAGTTTTCCTTCCTTCACTGTTACATCACCGCTTTCAAACCTGATGGTTCCGAAGTGACTCGTATTCTCAGATTTAAATACTTTGTATCCTTTCCATTCAACCTTACTGTTTAGCGTATCCAAAGTGTACTGGTTACCATCCTTGGTTGTAGTCACTTCATTACCTTCACTGGTAAGCGGTTTATCTTTTTTACAAGAAACCATTACAGCAGCAACGAATAAAGCAGGAATAGCTAACGAAAACAGTTTTTTTCTCATTTTTGATTTATTTTTATTACTCCCGCTAATATAATAAAAAAAATTATGTTTTCATAAAAACCTTACATTTGTAATATGCTTTTAGAAATAAACAATTTATTCTTCTCCCACACCAAAGAAAAACCGTTGTTTCAAAACCTTAATTTAAGATTTGAGGCTAATAAAATCATTGCCCTGGCAGGAGAAAGTGGATGTGGAAAATCTACCCTTTTAAACCTGATATATGGCCTGCTTGATTGGGAAAGCGGAGATATCTTTTTTAATGGAGCCAAACTATTGGGTCCCAAGGGAAACCTTGTTCCCGGAGAAGCTGAAATGAAGTTTGTAGCACAGAATTTTGACCTTATGCCTTATGCCACTGTTGCTGAAAATGTGGGTAAATTTATTTCGAATATCAATTTAACCAAGAAAAGAGAAACCGTCATGGAACTTCTTGAAGTAGTAGGACTTCAGGAGTTTGCTGATGTACTTCCTAAATATTTAAGCGGCGGGCAGCAACAAAGGGTTGCTATTGCAAGAGCACTGTCCGTTTTACCTAAACTGCTTATCCTTGATGAACCTTTCAGTAATCTTGATTTTCCAAGAAAGATTGAGCTTAGAGAAAGACTTTTCCGATATGTAAAGGAACATCAGATCTCTCTGATTATTTCTACCCACGAACTCCAGGACATTATGCCATGGCTGGATCAGATTGTTATCCTTCAGAATGGAAGGTTAATTCAGAATGACAGTCCGGAAGAAACTTACAAAAATCCATACAATTCTTATGTTGCCAAATTATTTGGTGAAGTGAATATCTTCAGTGAATCTGAAGCAGCAGATTTCCAGCTTTCAAAATTTTTCTATTATCCAAAAGGAATAAAAGTTTCTGAAAATGGTCTTGAAGCTGAGGTTTTGGAAAGCAGATTTGCAGGAAATTACCATTGGAATAAAATTAAAGCAAAGAATAAGGAATTGGTAATGTACACTGATGAAAAACTACATGATTCTGTGAATATTTCATTTACTTAATCGAAGAGAATTGAGATCACCAACGGGGAATATTCAAGCCTAAGCATTCCTAGATCCGCAAGCCCTTTCCATCTTCTAAAAAAGTATATAACTCATACATTTCCTTACATTTATCAACAAAAAAAATACAAACATAAGAATCTGTTATTAAACTTTTTCTTACATTTGTATTTCCACAGCATAAGGAAATTATTGGTTATTTCTCTTTCTGCCTTTTAGACGGACATTAGCAATCTTGCAATTAAGTCTATTGAAAGATTACTCTGTCCAATTTTTTCCTTTTTTTATGGCCTTTAACCCATAGTAAAAGGCAATTGTAATTATGCTTTCTTTACAAATTCTGATTTTAAAGCCATTGCTCCGAACCCATCAATTTTGCAGTCGATATTATGATCGCTTCCTGGTCTTAAGCGGATATTTTTCACTTTAGTTCCAGCTTTTACCGGTTTTGGTGCTCCTTTTACAGGAAGATCTTTTACAACCACTACAGAATCCCCATCCTGAAGCTCATTTCCATTAGAGTCTAATATTTTTCCCTCGTTTGCTGCTTCAGAAGCTGCTTCTTCAGGATTCCATTCGTAGAAACACTGAGAACAAACCATCATGTTATCGCTCGGATAGGTAAACTCGGAGCTACATTTCGGACAAAGTACTGTATCACTCATATTTTAATTTTTTGCAAAGGTAGGGCTTTTTCAAGGTTAAAGTCAAGAGATAAAGGCCAGTATAGTAGACAATAAACACTTATTTGTTTTACACCAACAAGTGAATTACTATACTTTAGATAAGGTAACTGTAAAGAAAATAAAGTATATTGATGAACCCTATACATTTTGTTCTTAAAGACATTTCATTTAAGCAAATATTTGAGTTCAGCCACCCCTGAATGAAAGACTGTTGTAACTGAGTAAAAATATATAAATCTTCAGAAAAAACATTTACAGATTCAGTACTAGGATTTATTTCTATCATTTCATCTCAACCGTGTAAGTCTCAAACTCTCCAACTCAAACCTCAACTCTCAACTTTAATTCGTATTTTTGCAGATTCAAACAGCGAAGCAAACTTATGGAACTTATTCACAGAAACTTGGCAATCGGAATTCACGATGCCTTACAGGAGACATTTTTTGAGAAAAACAAATATGCCGATAAAGTTATTGAAAGACTTTTAAAAGCAAACAAAAAATGGGGAAGCCAGGACAGAGCCGTTGTTTCTGAGATTTTCTACAATATTATCCGTTGGAAAAAACGCCTTGAATATTATATGGGCGAAGGGGTAAAACCTAACAATATTTATAAACTTATCATTGCTTACCTTCTTTGGAGCAAGACCAATTATAAAAAGTTTGAAGAGTTTGACGGAATTAAAATTGCGGACATTCTTACCAAGCTTAAAAAGAATACAGTTCCAACCAAAGCTATTGAACATTCTATCCCAGACTGGTTGGCGGAAACGTTGGAAAAAGAATTGGGAGCTAAATGGGAAAGAGAAATGATTGCGTTGAATGAACAGGCTCCTACTGTTTTAAGAACAAATTCATTAAAGACAACAACAAAGGAACTTATTTCTGACCTTTCAGATGAAGGTGTTGCGTCTTTTCCTATTAAAAACTATCCAGATGCAGTACAACTGGAGGAGAAAAAGAATGTTTTCCTTACCACAGCATTTAAAGAAGGTTTGTTTGAAGTTCAGGACGCTTCTTCTCAGAAGATCGGATATTTCCTGGATGTAAAAGAGGGACAAAGAGTGGTAGATGCCTGTGCAGGTGCTGGAGGAAAAACACTTCACCTGGCAGCACTGATGGGAAATAAAGGTCAGATCATAGCTTTAGATATTTTCGAGTGGAAATTGACCGAGTTAAAGCGTCGTGCTAAAAGAGCCGGAGCTCACAATATTGAAACCCGTATGATCTCTGACAACAAAGTAATCAAACGCCTTCATGATAAAGCAGACAGATTATTGATTGACGCCCCATGTTCAGGTCTTGGAGTATTGAAAAGAAATCCGGACAGCAAATGGAAAATCGATCAGGACTTTATTGATAGAATCAAAAAAGAGCAACAGCAGATTCTTCAGGATTATTCTAAAATTCTTAAAAAAGGTGGAAAGATGGTGTATGCAACATGTTCTATTCTACCTTCTGAAAATAACCTGCAGGTAGAAGAATTCCTTAAAAATAACCCTGGATTCAAAATGATTAAGGATGAAAAGGTAATGCCTAGCGAAGGATACGATGGATTCTATATGGCATTGATTGAAAGAGTTTCTTAATTGACTCTACCATTATAAATTAAAAACTACTCCACGGGGTAGTTTTTTTGTTTTTTTAGACAAATATGTAACATTTATATTCTGTTCTCTACTAACCCTATAGATTAACCGTTTTGATGCTGTAAGGATATTTATTAACATAAATTACCTACAGTAGATTATAAAATATGAATACAAGAACTGAACTTACCTTTTTACTTTGCCTGTTTTCTACATAGTTTAATGGAAACCAGTATATCGGTTCTTATCATCGAAAACCATTCACAAAACGATTACTCATTTAAATAGCCGGCTGATAATGTTTGTTCCTCTTATTTTAAAGCAGGAAAATCATTTTAAAGCCTGAATAATATAGTTAGTAAGAAAAATTTTATTTTCTTACTAGCAAGAGCATATTACAAGCCTATAAAAACAAAACCTTCTTGCATGAGAATTGCAAGAAGGTAAAAACACAAATGATGAAAAAAAATTATTTCGAGCCACAAAGTAAGGGCTAAAGTTTGCATAATAAATTATCATATATTAAGAAATATGTCATTTTTATTTCGTATAGAGATTAGATTAACTTTAGCCTAACGAAAAAAATCAATCAAAAACATACAAATTCTTATGAATAGTTAATTTTTTTCTTTAAAATAAATTATTTAATTAAAAAATTAAACTTATACATATTTTTCATTGTTATTTATAAACATCCCTTTTACTTTTGTCTCATAAATAATAAAAATATGTGTGGAATTGTATGTTTATTCGATGCCAAGCAAAAAACTGAGATATTAAGGCCTCAGGTTTTGGAAATGTCAAAAAAGATCCGTCACAGAGGACCAGATTGGAGTGGGGTCTTTCAGGATGAGAAAGTAGTTTTCTCTCACGAAAGATTAGCCATTGTAGATCCAACATCCGGAAAGCAACCTTTATTTACTAAAGACGGGAAAGTAGTATTAGCTGTAAACGGTGAAATCTACAACCATAGAGAATTAAAAGAAGAATTTCCTGATTATGAATTTCAGACTCAATCTGATTGTGAGGTTATTCTGGCACTATACAGAAAATACGGAAAAGATTTTGTGGAAAAACTGAACGGTATTTTCGCATTTGCATTGTATGATACGGAACATGAAGTTTATCTGATTGCCCGCGATCATATGGGAATCTGCCCTCTTTATCAGGGATGGGATAAGAACGGAAACTATTATGTAGCTTCTGAACTAAAAGCATTGGAAGGTATATGCAAAAAGATTGAAACCTTCTTACCAGGACATTTGGTATACAGCAAAGACGGAGCTGAACTTCAGCAATGGTACACCAGAGAATGGGAAAGTTTTGACCATGTGAAAGAGAACGAAACCGATATTGACAAACTAAGAAAAGGGCTTGAAGATGCTGTTCACAGACAACTGATGAGTGACGTTCCTTATGGTGTATTGCTTTCAGGGGGACTAGACTCTTCTGTTATTTCTGCTATCACAGCCAAGTTTGCAAGACAAAGAATTGAAAGCGGAGACACTCAGGAAGCATGGTATCCAAGACTTCACAGTTTTGCAGTAGGACTTGTAGGGTCTCCTGATTTAGTTGCAGCACAAAAAGCAGCGGAACATATCGGATCTGTTCACCATGAAGTCAACTTTACAGTCCAGGAGGGATTGGATGCGATACGTGATGTAATTTATCATCTGGAAACTTATGATGTAACAACCATCAGAGCATCTACCCCGATGTATCTTTTAGCAAGGGTCATCAAATCAATGGGAATTAAAATGGTATTATCCGGAGAAGGTTCAGATGAACTATTTGGGGGATATCTGTACTTCCATAAAGCTCCTAATGCTAAAGAATTCCATGATGAAACAGTAAGAAAACTCGGAAAGCTTCATTTGTATGACTGTCTGAGAGCGAACAAAGCTTTAATGAGCTGGGGAATAGAAGGAAGAGTTCCTTTCCTTGACAAAGAATTTATGGATATTGCCATGACCCTCAACCCACAAGATAAAATGATACAGGTAGCTGAAGGGAAAATTGAAAAATGGGTACTAAGAAAAGCTTTTGAAGATATTCTTCCCGCCTCTATTGCATGGAGACAAAAAGAACAGTTTTCAGATGGTGTAGGATATTCATGGATTGATACTCTAAAAGAAGTTGCTGAAAAAGAGGTTACTGATGAGATGATGGTTAACGCAAGGTTCAGATTCCCGTTAAACACTCCACAAAATAAGGAGGAATATCGATACAGAACTATTTTTGAAGAACATTTCCCTAGTGAAACTGCTGCAGCAACTGTTCCATCAGTTCCGTCAGTAGCCTGCTCCACTCCTATCGCTCTGGAATGGGATGAAGCTTTCAAAAAGATGAATGATCCAAGCGGAAGAGCAGTGAAAGTGCACGAAACTTCCTATTAGAGGTTGGAGAGTTTGAGAGTGGGAATGTTATAGAGTCAATGGTGATCTTTAAGGGTTAAAGTTATCGTGATGCCCGATGAATTCACGATTCGCTTGCGAAGCAAAATTCACTATTAAAATTTAATATTTAAATCATACACTTACACCCCTTCTTTGTAACTACTACCACAATAATTTATTAATCCTGTAGCAATACAGGATTATTTTTTGAATTAACAATAACAATATGGCACAATTTAACTGACAATCAAAAATAATATCTAATAAATAATTATATTTGGAAAACGAAAATATCAATTATAAAAAAATGAGAAGAAACCTTACTGTTTTGTTTGCCTTATTATCTATCAGTTTTGCTTTTGGACAGGGAAAATATGGCAAATATCTGAACTCAAAAAAGCTTGCTTTAGCATATAAAAGCGTGAAAGATGCTGATAAGGACGATTATTATCAACAGTTTTACTGGCTGGTAAAAGCTGAGCAGCTTAAAACCTATCCTCACCTTAAGGATATAAAGCCTGTAGTATTATATGAATTCGTAAAAAAAGTAAATCCTCAGAATCCAACAAAAAAACTGGATAAAAGAGATAAAGAGCTTAGAGCTACTGCAGAATTATCTTTAAATCAATACTTCAAGAACAAGAATTTTGAGAACAATTCTGTATTAATGTACAACCTTGAAACTTACGTTGACCCTTCAAAAGGACAATTCTATACAAAGGTTGATCCTGAAAAAATCAAAGAATTGGTTCCAAAAGAATTGTTTGCCTTCAATTCATACAACAGAAATTTAGGAGAAGAAAAAACCTACTATCTTTGGGTAGATAAGAAAAAAGATGATTTGAATATTGTAGATATTATTCCTAGTGAAAAAGATGACAAATCATTCTACACCAGATTAAGACAATATCTTCCAAGCTATAAGTTTTCAAAATATGTTCCGACTGTAAAAAAAGGAAACAAGACCGATAAAACAGATATAGAATATTATTATATCATGCCTTTTGAGCAGAATACCGATAATATTGAATACAAAACCAAGGATTTCAAAAATTTCACTTTAAGCCAGTATAGAAAAGCCGGTGATGAATGGAAAGGAGTAGAAAAGCCTAAAAAATAAATCAAAAAGTCCTGTGATATTTCGCAGGACTTTTTTAATTTTATATGGATTTCTTGATCTAAGAATCAAACTGCTTAAAGCAAGCACTTTCTTCAAATAAAATAAGCCTGGAAGTTTATTGAATATTCCAGCCTATACGAAATGACAGAAACAAGCCCTCAACAGGTATCCATAAAGAAAATTCTCCCATTGATTCTGGCCACTGCTATTTTCATGCAAATGCTGGATTCAACCATCCTGAATACTTCTTTACCCTCCATTGCAAAAGATCTTCACGAATCTCCGCTGAACATGCAAAATGCCATCATCAGTTATGTATTGACCTTAGCGGTTTTCATGCCTGCAAGTGGATTTTTGGCAGACCGCTTCGGAACTAAAAAAGTATTCATTTTCTCGTTGGTATTATTCAGTTTGGGTTCTTTGTTTTGTTCTTTATCCCAAAATCTCACTCATCTTGTTATTTCAAGGGTTATTCAGGGAGTCGGAGGAAGTCTGATGACTCCGGTTGGAAAGCTAGCGCTCATTAAAACCTTTGATAAGAGTGAATTACTTAAGGCAATGAACTTTGCAATTATCCCTGCACTTATCGGGCCAGTTCTTGGACCATTAGTAGGAGGTTACATGGTTGATTACCTGTCCTGGCACTGGATATTCCTCATCAATATTCCGATTGGTTTTTTAGGAATTATTTTAGGATTAAAATTTATGCCTGATTATAAATCTGATGATGTTGATTTTGACTTTAAAGGATTCTTAATCTTTGCAGCCGCCTCTCTCCTGCTTTCCATTTCATTAGAACTTTTTGGGAATATGCAGAATATTACCCCGGTCCTCATTGTATTTATCCTTGGATTCCTGTTTCTTTATTATTACTATAAACATGCAAAAAAAGAAGGGCATCCTATTTTTCCTCTCAACCTGTTTCAGGTCAGAACTTTTAGGGTGGGAATTGTAGGAAATCTGGCTACAAGACTAGGAATCAGTTCAGTTCCATTATTGCTTCCGCTTATGATTCAGATTGCTTATAAACAATCTGCTGTAACTTCAGGATGGATCATTGCTCCGATGGCGCTGACGGCTATATTCGGGAAATCATCTGTTATTAAAATTCTGGATAAATATGGTTACCGACAAACATTAATGGTCAATACTTTTATCATTGGAACCCTGATCTGTATGCTGGCTATTCCAAATATTCACACTTCGTTATATTGGTTTGTTCCTATTATTGCAGTATTGGGATTTTTCAACTCTATTCAGTTCACTTCTATGAATACAATTTCCATTGCTGATCTCCGGAATTTTCAGACCAGTAGTGGCAACTCTTTAATATCTGTTAATCAGCAGCTCGCCATCGGTTTCGGAATTGCCTTTGGATTGATTGTTTTAAAAATATTTGAAAACTCTGACCTCATCAAAGGGGAAACGCATAATGCTTTCCGGTATACTTTTCTTACTGTAGGAATATTAACAATTCTATCAGGTTTTGTGTTTAGAAGGTTACACATTTCGGATGGAAAGAATATGAAATCTAAGGAAGACTAATTAAGGTTTTATTAGCTTTATCAACCTTTTTACAATCTCCCTTTTCCTACTATACGAACTTATCACAGGTCAATGCATTTGCTTTATAAGTATGGTATTTTTGTTTACATAAAATCAACAATATTATGACAACTAAAAAAGTAGAAATAGTAGTATCTCCAAGACCTGCACACTTTGTAGGTGACGGTTTTAGAGTTCATAATTTTATTCCTGGTGTACAAGGATTAGATATGAAAAGAATGGATCCGTTCATTATGCTTGATTATAATTCAAAATTTCATTTCAATGGTTCTGAAAGACCAAGAGGTGTAGGAGTTCATCCGCACAGAGGTTTTGAAACCGTAACCATAGCTTATAGCGGCAAAGTAGAACATCATGACAGTGCTGGAGGCGGTGGTATTATCGGAGAAGGTGATGTACAATGGATGACAGCTGCCAAAGGAGTTCTTCATAAAGAATATCACGAAACAGAATGGGCAAAAGAAGGTGGAATCTTTCAAATGGTTCAGCTTTGGGTAAACCTTCCGGCAAAAGATAAGATGAGTACCCCAAAATACCAAGCGATTGAAAACTCTAAGATGGAAAGAGTTGACCTTGCCGAAAATGGTTTTATAGAAGTGATTGCAGGAGAATATAACGGAAATAAAGGTCCAGCCTTCACCTTCACCCCTATTCACATGATGAATGCAAAGCTTAAGGCTGGTGGTAAAGCAGAATTTAATTTTCCTGCCCACTTTAATACAGCAGCTTTGGTGATTGAAGGAAGTATAACCATCAATGGAGAAGAACAGGTTAAAGCAGATCATTTTGCACTGTTTAAAAATGAGGGAGAAAGCTTTACTATAGAGGCACAGGAAGATTCTATTGTTTTAATTATCAGTGGAGAGCCTATTAATGAACCCATCTTTCCTCACGGACCTTTTGTTATGAACACGAGAGAGGAAATTATGCAGGCTTTTGAGGATTTCAATACCGGAAAATTCGGTTACCTTGAAGAGTAAAAGGATAGAATTAAATTTTCCTTAATCTTAAATAAGTTCTTTTTTACTAACTTTATATATCATTATATCAGGTAAAAATTAAAGATTAATGGTATGCAGAGAGATAAACCTTATAGGTTGTATAAACTTATAAGGTTTGTTTTCTCAGCAAGATTTCTCATATATAAAAACAAAAGATATTGATCGCTTTAAACACGAAGCCCATTCATCAACCTTAATACAAAAATTATGAAACCAGAATTTGAAAACATACCCCTTGTAAAAACCGATAAAAGATTTGAAATAGAGCTTAACGGGCACTATGCTTTTATTGATTATCGTGAAACGTCTCACCAAATTTCATTGATACACACTGAGGCAGAACCTGAACTGGCAGGCACAGGTGCAGCTGCTGCCGTAGTGGAAAAGACGCTGAACTATATTGAAGAAAGCGGTAAAAAGCTCCTTCCGTTCTGTCCGTATGTTTTTGCCTTTATCAAAAAACATCCTGAATGGAAACGTATCGTAGATGAAAAATTTAACGGATACGATAAACTGTAAATCTTCATCAACATTTATTTAAACAAACATTAAAAGCATTACATCATTATGTCAAATATTGGACTTATTATCGAAGAAAAAGCCGCCGACATCGGAAACTTTCTGGTAGGAAGGCTGCTCCCATTTCGTGAAAAAAGAGCCGTAGGGCCATTTGTTTTTATTGACCACATGGGACCTTCTGAATTAAAGGATTATCAAAATCTTGATGTTCCTCCCCATCCACATATCGGACTCTCTACGTTAACTTACTTGCTTGAAGGCTCTATTTTCCACAGAGACAGTATTGGAAGCGCCTTTGAAATCAAACCTGGCGCTGTTAACTGGATGACTGCCGGTAAAGGAGTAGTACATTCTGAAAGAACTCCGGAATATTTGAGACACAGCGATAAAAGACTTCACGGTTTCCAGATCTGGGTAGGTTTACCCAAACACCTTGAACAGTCTGAGCCTACTTTCCATCATATTGAAGCGGATGAAATTCCGGTTTGGGAAGAGGATGGAATTCAATATAAATTAATTGCGGGTGAAGCATTTGGAAAAACCTCTCCTGTTCCGGTACATAGTAAATTATTTTTCATCGAAATAAAAACCAAAGAGCCTAAGAAAATAAGTATAGGTAAAGATCTTTATGGGGAAGCGGCGATGTATGTTCTGGACGGAACAGTCACTACTGAAGGGAATACTTATGGTTCAAAGCAGCTGATGATTGCAAAGGATACTAAACTTTGTGAGTTTGATATGAGTGAAAATGGTACAGTATACCTTTTCGGAGGCGAACCTTTCGATGAGGAACGTTTTATTTTCTGGAATTTTGTGAACTCTGATAAAGAGATAATCGACCAGGCTAAAGTAAACTGGAACGATCAGAATCATGATGCATTTCCTTTGGTTCCAGGTGATGAACAGGAATTTGTTCCACTACCCAAGTCAATTTTAAACAGAAAGTAATTCCATTTCATAGAAAAGCCATGAAAATATTTGCATTTGCAGGGAGTACTTCATCTACTTCCATCAACAGAGAGCTGGTAAAGTTTGTTTTAAAAGATTTCCAGGAGGAAGAGATCAACCTTATTGACCTCAATGATTTCACTATGCCTGTTTTTTCCGTAGACCTCGAAAAGAAAGGTTTTCCGGATGAAGCGCACCAATTTTTAAAGAATATCGGGGAATGTGATATCATTATTTGTTCCCTGGCAGAGCATAACAGATCGTACAGTGCTGCTTTCAAAAATATTTTCGATTGGGCTTCAAGGATTAATGTAAAGGTATTTCAAAATAAGCCAATGCTTCTGATGAGTACTTCTCCCGGTGGTTATGGTGGCGGAAATGTGATGAATACGGCAAAAACATTCTTTCCACAGTTCGCTGCAGATATCAAAGATACTTTTTCACTGCCAAAGTTCTATGAGAATTTTGATCTTGAAAGTGGAATTATCAATCCTGATATGCTGAGCGAGCTAAAAACAAAAATTGAGAACTTTAAAAATAGCGTTAAGACCAATGACTAAGGGAAGACTGGAAGCATTCAGTGATGGTGTTTTAGCCATCATCATTACCATCATGGTTCTTGAGCTGAAAGTACCGGAAGGAAGCAGCTGGGTAAGTCTCAAACCTCTTCTCCCTAAATTTTTAGCATATATTTTCAGTTTTATCTATGTTGGAATTTATTGGAATAATCATCATCACTTATTTCAGACGGTAAAAAAAGTAAACGGAGGTATTCTTTGGGCCAATCTTCATTTGTTATTCTGGCTTTCCATGATGCCTATTGCTACAGAATGGATCGGAACTACCGGTTTTGCAGAAAACCCTGTAGCAACCTATGGTATCATACTTGTTCTATGTGCCATAGCCTATAGCATTCTGGAGAATGTTATTATCCGATGTGAAGGTGAAAATTCACCATTGAAAGAGGCCATACATTCAAAGTATAAAGAGAATATATCCATTATATTTTATATTCTGGGAATCGCTACTTCATTTTTTTATCCTTATATTGCCATAGGTTTTTATTACATTGTGGCTCTTATATGGCTGATTCCGGACAGAAGAATCGAAAAATCATTAAAAGACAATTAATATGGAAACACACGAATATCCCAACGGCGACATTACTGTCATCTGGCAGCCTCAGAAGTGTATCCACTCGGCTGTATGTGTAAAACTGCTTCCTCAGGTATACAATCCGAAAGAAAGACCTTGGATAAAAGCAACCAATGCAACCCCTGAAGAACTGAAAAAACAGATAGATCAATGCCCATCAGGAGCATTAAGTTATAAATTCAATACTGAAAAATAATGGCAGTAACGGTAAAAGCAAGTTTAGGAAAAACAAAATATTATACGCAGGTAACAGCCGGTGAAAATACAATCATTACTGATGAACCTTTAGATAAAGGTGGACAAAATAAAGGGTTCAATCCGATGGAAATTCTGGCTACTTCTTTAGCAAGCTGTACGGCAGCTACTTTAAGGATGTACATTGAAAGAAAAGAATGGGATGTAGAAAACATCAATGTAGAAGTGGAACTTGAAAATTATCCATTGACCAAAAGAGCGATCTTCAAAAGAGATATTACTTTTGAAGGGGTTTTGGATCCTGAACAAATGAAAAGACTTCACACGATTGCTGATGCATGTCCTGTACACAAAATATTAACCAACGATATAGAAATATTAACTAAATTCTCATAAAACATGATCGAAGTAAAACAAAATAACGACGAAAAACACGGAAGTTTTGAAGCTTTCATAGATGGAAGACGCGCAGGAATGATGACGTACACCTGGGCAGGAGAAGAAAGATTTATTATTGACCACACCGAGGTAGAAGAAGCCTACAACGGAAAAGGGGTAGGTAAGGAAATGCTTTTGGCTGCTGTAGATTTTGCAAGAAAAAACGGAAAAAAAATTATTCCGCTTTGCCCTTTTGCTAAAGCCAGTTTCCAAAAGAGCGAGGAGCTACAGGATGTTTTGGTGAATTAGTCAAAATTTCTACCCTTACAATACAAACCTTTCAGAGCTGATCTGGAAGGTTTTTTCATGAAGTGAACAAAGAATGAATCGATTTTCAATCGATCTGATGAAGCGAACTGTTATCATTAGTTTAGAAAAAACTGTACCAGATTTAAAACAGAATCGTGAAGTTACTTCCTGGAGTAATTATATAAAAATTGTCTCTAAACTAAATTCACGATTCACGATGGTTCTTTTTTATATATTTGCTAAAATTTAAAATCTAAGCATGAATTCAGGAACTGTCCTTTTGCTGTTTGTCTTTATCTACTTTATCGGCCTTTTGGTGATCTCTTATTTCACCAGCCGAAATTCTGACAACCAGTCTTTCTTTATCGGTAATAAAAAAAGTAAATGGTGGCTCGTTGCATTTGGGATGATAGGGACCAGCTTAAGTGGGGTTACTTTTATCTCAGTTCCGGGAACCGTCGGGAAAATGACCGGTTCCGAATATATTTATGGAGGTTTTGAATATTATATGATGGTAATCGGCTTTTTCATCGGGTATTTTATTGTTGCAGCCATCCTCCTGCCTCTGTATTATAAGATGAACCTTACTTCCATTTATACATATTTGGGAAAAAGATTCAATGTGGAAGCCCATAAGATCGGATCGATATTCTTTATTATATCAAGAGCCATTGGAGCTACTGCAAGATTATATCTGGTAGTCAATGTATTGCAACTTTTCCTCCTTGAAGGATTAGGGGTTCCGTTTTGGGTTACTTCCATGGTTCTTTTACTGATGGTTCTACTCTATACTTTTGAAGGTGGTGTAAAAACCATTGTCATTACAGATACTTTACAGACCTCTTTCATGATTATCAGTTTGGTAGCTTGTATTGTTTATATTTTATCTAACCTAAACCTGTCTTTTGGTGAAGCCTATACAATTTTAGAACAGAAAAATTATACTCACTTTATCAATTTTGATCCTAATTCCAAGACATTTTTCCTTAAAACCATCCTAGGTGGAATTTTCATCACCATTGCCATGACCGGTTTGGATCAGGAGATGATGCAGAAAAATATCTCTGTAGACAATCTTAAAAACTCAAAGAAGAACATGTTAACTTTCGCAGGAACTCTTCTGTTTGTTAATCTTGCATTTTTATTTTTGGGTGGTCTTCTCTACCTTTTTGCGTTACAACATGGAGCAGAATATGGAACTACCGGAACAGATCCTGTGAGCAATATTTTCGGTTTCAAAGATACTGCAGGAAACATCAAAAATATTATGGGAGATGACCTGTTCCCAGCGTTATCTCTTAACGGATATTTCCCAATGGCTATTTCTGTTATTTTCATTATTGGATTAATTTCAGCTTTATTCCCTTCTGCGGATGGGGCATTAACTGCAGTAACAAGTTCGTATTGTGTAGATTTATTAAACCTTAATGAAGATAAAACCAAAACTGAAAAAGAGAAAAAAAGCCTTCGTATGAAAGTGCATTTGACATTCACCGTCCTATTTTTCATATTAATTATGGTGTTCAAAGCGTTGAATGACAAATCTATCGTATATCTGATTATGGAAATTGCAGGATATACTTACGGACCGTTACTTGGACTTTTTGCTTTTGGAATTTTTACGAAATTTCAGATTTCAAAAAAGTATTCGATTCTTACCGTAACGATTCTGGCTCCTATTATCACTTATTTAATCAATTTCGCAGTCACCACTTATACAGACTACAGAATTGGTGTAGAACTTATCGTTCTTAATGGGCTGCTAACATTTATCGGCTTATGGATGGTAAAAAACAAGCAACATTTGAGAGTTGTTTAATCAAAAGTAACCACAAATTATAAGTAATGAAATTATTTGTTTTTCTGGCTTTTAGTCTGTTTGCCGGTACATTTGTAAAAGCTCAGAGTGCTGTTGATTTTGCCAATCTTACAAAGTACAAAGATGAAAATACAAGCATTTTAAGTTCAAAGAAGAAAGTGGACGTTGTTTTTATGGGCAATTCTATTACAGAAGGCTGGGTAAAGAGTCATCCTGAATTTTTCTCTGAAAACAATTATACAGGCAGAGGAATCAGCGGACAAACTACTTCACAGATGCTGCTGCGTTTTCAGAATGATGTTGTTGCTTTAAAACCAAAACTGGTGATCATTAATGCAGGAACCAATGATATTGCACAGAATACAGGCATTTATGATCCCGATTTCACTTTTAATAATATCAAAGCCATGGCTGATATTGCTCAAAATAACGCAATTAAAGTAATCATTGCCTCCATATTGCCCGCAGCAGAGTTCCCATGGCGTAAAGAAATAACGGATGTTCCTCAAAAAGTAGACGCCTTGAATCACAGATTAAAGCAGTATACAAGCAGCAAAAAACTCATTTTTGTAGATTATAATTCTGCAATGCGGGATGCACAGGGCGGGATGCGTGAAGGACTCTCAAAGGATGGCATCCATCCGGTTCCTGCAGGATATACAATCATGGAACCAATGATTAAAAATGCAATCCATAAAGCATTAGGAAAAAAATAAAAAATCAAAAAATATATTCTATTAACTATGAAAAAAATTATTTCACTTTTCATCTTTGTATTAACTTTCGGATCTGTAGCAGCTCAGGAGAATTTTGAAGTGTCTACTTTAAGAATTGGGCCTTACAAAATCTTTATGGAAAAAAGTGAAGCAGAAAAAATATCAGGAGCTAAAATTAAAATTTCTGATGGACAACAAAAGAATACTGTAAAATACAACGGAGAGGCTATTAATATTGAAGTCTTCCAGGGTTATGGCGGAGAAGCCAAACCTGATGCAGTTACCATTGCCGGAATGACAACTACCAGTAAAAAATTCAGAACCAAAAGCGGAATGGGTGTCGGAAGCACCAGAGATGAGCTTATCAATACATATAAAAACTATCCTATATTCAGTGTTCGACCGGAGGTAGATGATCATGGCAAACGTATTAAAGATGCAGGATACTTTAATATTGAAGACTATGATGCCGGAACCCAGTTAACATTTAAATTTGTTAATAATATTGTTACAGAAATTACAGTTTACATCAACGAAGGCTGTTAAAAGCTTAAAAATATTCAAATCAATCAAAATCCGGGTTTTCATATCCGGATTTTTGCATTTCCATAAGCCGGTAAAAAATTGTAAATTCGCGTGCAAATAAATCAGATATAATGAGTAAAAGTATCGAAGAGTTAAAATCTCTTACTACACAGATCAGAAGAGACATTTTAAGAATGGTTCACGCTGTAAATTCAGGACACCCTGGAGGAAGCTTAGGCTGTACAGAGTTCTTTACAGCACTTTACGGAAAGGTGATGAACTATCATCTTCCTTTTACGATGGAAGGTAAAAATGAAGATCATTTTTATTTATCTAACGGACACATTTCTCCTGTATACTACTCTACTTTGGCAAGATTCAACTTCTTCCCGGTAGAAGAATTAAAGACTTTCAGAAAACTTGATTCAAGATTACAGGGGCACCCTACTACTCACGAAGGTCTTCCAGGAATCAGAATTGCTTCAGGTTCTTTAGGACAAGGTCTTTCTGTAGCGTTAGGAGCTGCCTTAGGTAAAAAAATGGATGGAGACCAATCTCTTGTTTACACTCTTCACGGGGATGGTGAACTTCAGGAAGGTCAGATCTGGGAAGCACTGATGTTTGCTGCTGCTAAAAAAGTAGATAACATTATTTCTACTATCGACTACAACGGACGTCAGATTGACGGTGATACAGATGATGTATTAAGCCTTGGAAATCTTCATGCTAAACTTGAAGCTTTCGGATGGATCGTTTTAGAAGAAAAGAACGGTAATGATCTTGAAGCTGTCATCGGTATTCTTGAAAGAGCAAAAGCTGAAACTGGAAAAGGAAAACCTGTAGCGATCATGCTTCATACAGAAATGGGTTCTGGAGTAGATTACATGATGGGATCTCACTCTTGGCATGGTAAAGCTCCTAATGATGAGCAATTGGAAACGGCATTCAAACAATTGTATTTAGAAGCTCCTGCTGACTACTAACATCTAACCATCAGTTAAACTCTCGATTAATAAAAATAAAAATGAAATATACATATACAGAAAAAAAGGACACACGTTCAGGATTCGGAGCCGGATTAGCTGAGCTTGCTGACAAAAACCCTAATGTAGTAGCACTTTGTGCAGACCTTATCGGATCTTTGAAAATGGAGAAGTTCATTGAGAAAGCTCCTGAAAGATTTATTCAGGTAGGTATTGCAGAAGCTAACATGATGGGAATTGCTGCGGGTCTTAGCATCACAGGAAAAATTCCTTTCACAGGAACGTTTGCAAATTTCTCTACTTCAAGAGTATATGACCAAATTCGTCAATCTATTGCTTACTCCGGGAAAAATGTAAAAATCTGTGCATCTCACGCAGGTCTTACGTTAGGAGAAGATGGAGCTACTCACCAGGTATTGGAAGATATCGGGATGATGAAAATGCTTCCGGGAATGACTGTAATCAACCCATGTGACTACAACCAGACAAAAGCAGCTACTCTTGCTATTGCTGATTTTGAAGGTCCTGTATATTTAAGATTTGGTAGACCTACTGTTCCTGTATTCATCCCTGAAGATATGCCTTTCGAAATCGGAAAAGGAATCATGCTTCAGGAAGGTACTGATGTAACGATTGTTGCAACAGGACACCTTGTATGGGAATCTCTTGTAGCTGCTGACGAACTTGAAAAAGAAGGTATTTCTTGTGAGGTAATCAATATCCACACAATTAAGCCTCTTGACGAAGAAATCATCCTAAAATCTGTTGAAAAAACAGGTAAGATTGTAACTGCTGAAGAGCATAACTATCTTGGTGGTTTAGGTGAATCTGTTGCGGGAATGCTTGCAAGAAAAAGACCTACAAGACAGGAATTTGTTGCGGTAAACGATACTTTCGGAGAATCTGCAACACCTGCTGAATTAATGAAGAAGTATAAGATTGATGCTGCAGCAGTGAAAGAAGCTGTAAAAAGAATTTTAGCTAACTAACCATTAGCATTTACTATAATAACTGCGGGCTGTTTCTTCGAAACAGCCCGCAGTCTTTTATTGAATCGTGATTCAATGTTGGAGTTTTGTACAATGTTTTAACCACCCCGTCAAAACTCTTTGAATTTTCCCCACTTCTCCACTGGAGGGGAATGATTATACTTATAGTTGTCATGGTTGTAGCTTTTACCCTACTGTATCGTTTGTTTTTATGGTTCAGTTTGGTTCAAAGGAATTCCTACTGCTATAAGGATTGGACATAATATTTCTGTGATATACTCCTCTTGTCTTCTGTCAGAAGCTTTTGAGCCTGAAAAATAATTGCTGATTCTGTAGTTCTTCACAAACTGATTCCGTTTCTTTCCGATGGAATAGTAATATCCTCCTGTTTCATCATTGATAAAATAGGTCATTTCATCAAAAGTCATGATCTTTTTGGAGAGAATCAATTTTCTATAAATGCACTTTTCAGATTTGTCAAAAATATATTTTACAGGAACTCTGAAAAACAGATCATACAGGAAATAGATCATATAAACACTCCATATCACCAGAGCAATTTTAAACTGGTCTGTAAACATCTTTTCCGTAAAGTAATAGATAATTACAAAAAGAGCAATAATTCCCAATGCCAGCCACCAAATTAAAGTACGAAGGAAGCTGTAATTGGGCATGATGCTTATTTCACTTCCGTTTTCTTCAAATTTATAACGGTCTATTATGTTCATTGCCCGGCTCATTAATTTTCATGATATCTTCTGTTTCATTTACCATCTTTTGTATTCCTTTTTGTGTCAAAGCTTGTCCGATAGTCAAATGCTTCTCTTTTCCGTCAACTTCAAAGTAAATAGACAACACTACATTGGTGGTAATAAAACCCATATATTTTGTGGCCAAAACATGAAAATTGGTAAAATCTTTTATATCATAAGTTCTGGCAGGAACAAAAATGGTATGCTTACCCGTAATTGTTTTCCGGTCCATATCAATGACCAACTTTTTGGTAAAAAAGTTAATAGCAATAAGTACTACCAATGCAATAAGAATAAGGCTGAGCGCTCTTACATCTTTAAAGATCAATCCTGCAATTATTAAAAAGAAAAGACATAAAACAGATACAAAAACCGGTTGATTTTTAAAAATATATTGGTTCCCTTCCTGTTTGTAAAATTTATACGAATTCATAATAAGTTATTTATATATATTTGATTTAGGTGTTATTGAGATTAATCTGATTAGGATTAATAGTGTTCTACAGTTTATTTTAGAATATTGAAAGTATCATGAATAGAAAAAAGAACAAATCATCAGCTTATTATTATGATAAGACCTGCCTGAGACAATTATTTATTTTTACTTCATTTCCTTTTTTTAAATGGGCGGTAAAATTACCTTTATCTTGTTAAATCAGAGTATTATATTTAAGAAAGGTCTAGCCAGTTTCATGATTATAGCTAGTCTTTTTGCATAACAATCCCGGACAGAAATTAATAATGTTCATCATAACAGATCTGGAGCTATTCGTTTATCTGTCTACCAATTGTTGTAGGGTCCGGCAACAATACTTGCCTTCATTTCAAGATCATCAGTATCCTTGTTTCATTTCCTTACTTTTTTCATCTATTGGATTGACACAAAAAGGAGGCATTTCATTATCGGTTCCGTTCCATGAAAGTTTTACTCTTATTTTTCCGAGTTTCCATATCCTATTTGGACTGCTTTATGTAAATTCGATACATATTGTATGAGGATGCGATTTATGTACAATAAAAAAATAATACTTTTTTTAACTCTCCCTTTTCTGGTTTCTTTTTTTCCTTATCGAACAATACTTTATACTATTTTTTGATTTTCCACAATACCATTAAATCATTCTCAAATTTAATGGTATAAATATGTACAATGGCTTTAATTACTGTACATATTACGGAAATCCATCTTAAAATCTACAAGTAAATTACAAGTATTATCACCTTAAAGTGATCTAATTATTTTATAGTTTTGAAACATCGACGTTGATACCTCTTCTGTATTTAAGTTGTATGTGTACAGTACAAATTGAATAATAGAATAAACTACCCGATGTCAGGGGTTGTATGACAAACCATTTTATTTAACAACCAAAAAAACAATCAAAAATGAAAAAATTAATTGGCATGAAGAGAAACTTCTCTTCTTTAGAAAACAAAAAGATCAACAGAAATGATTTAAAAGCTGTTCAGGGAGCCAATAGCTACGACATTTCAGAAAACGCAACATGCTATGACAAAAAAACTTATAATGACAAGTGTGTACTTATAAGTACATTATATATAGGTGATAATTGTGGCGGATTGTAATATTATAGAGGGTTTATCCCTCTATTTTTTTCAATACAAAAATGATAGAATACTACTTTTTTCATTCGCTTAAATTAACACTCAGCACAATCATGAAAAATCATAATTACAGCTTATTTTCATCCCTATTATTAACTTCCATTTTTCTATTAATTTCTTGTAAAAACAGAGACCTTAATTATATAGATTATTATAATAAAGTGTATACTATTGACAGTATTCATAGAGTAAATAAAGATACCCTGGCTACCATTAAACAGTACAAGAAATTATTCAGGCAATATCCACCGGTCCAGAATGAGAGAATTACCGAATATGAAGTTTACATCAAAATGGCGGACAAATATCATCAGGATTTTGGCGGCGTAAAAAGTCTGGATAAGCTATTAGCACAAACAGCCCCTTATTGGCAGCCTGACCGCGATTTTTATCAGCTATATAAAAGACATGGAATAGACAGTCTACAGGTAGAAAAAAAATTTCAACGATGGAGAAAGGGACTTAATCAAGTTTTGGTAGACTCATTCAGTATTGCTTTTACAAGAGATCAGCATAACAGAAATATCAAAGAGATTGTTGAAATGAATGATAAAAAAAATGCAGAACTTTTACTATGGACTTTTAAAAATTATGGATATCCGTCTTTGCAAAAAAAGGGACATCTGGGAAGAGATGGCCAGCTAATGGCGATGGGAACTATGCTTAACCACATGGCCTATACGAAGTACTATGAATATTTCAAAACTAAATTACTTGAATATGTAAAATCCGGAGAATGTACTCCAAGAGATTATATTGAAATGGTAGACAAATATCAATATGCGAATAAAGGAGCAACAATGTATGGAATATTTATGCGCTTTGATGAGGCTAATCTGAGTGCTGCCGATTCTGCAAGAATTGATAAAAACCGTGCAGCGGTAGGATTTCCCAGAATGAAAACCTCGATGAAGATTGCCAAAGATTTTTTTGATAAGCTTAAAAAACAAAAATGATTCTCATTATTTCTGAAAATAAAGAAAATACAACCAATGAAGTGATCAAATATCTTCTTGCTATGAATAAGAAGTTCATTCGAGTACACGAAGATGAAATTTTTGAAATTAAAACCGATCAAAAAAGACTTTTTCTGGTAAGTGAAAGAAATAGATTTTGCATTGATGATATAAACAGTGTATGGTACAGAACCGGAGGGTTGACATTCAGGCGGCTGCGCTATGACAATGAATCTATTAATCTTAATATGAATGAATATCAACATTGGCTGGAAGATTATGTGAGAAAAACCTTAGAATCTAAAAGACATATCAATAAAGAAAGCAATAGTGATGTCAACAAACTCCTGGTATTGGAAAAGGCAAAAAAGGTTGGTTTGGATGTCCCTGATTATTTCCTGGCTGATAATACCGATGAAGTAAAGCTCAACAAAACAATCATCAAAACCATTGGTGGAAATCCCAGGGCTGAAAATATTACTGAAAATGTCACCGGGATGATGTATACTTCAATTGTAACGGAACCTCAGAAAAGTAATTTCTTTATTACTTTTTTTCAGGAAAAAATTGAAAAAGATTTCGAGATCAGGAGCTTTTATCTGAATGGAAAAGTATGGTCAACGGCCATCTTTTCACAAAATGATGAGCGGACCAAAATTGATTTCAGAAAATATAACCATACAAAACCCAACAGAAATGTTCCTTATAATCTGCCCAAAAGTATTGAAGACAAAATTCATTTACTGATGCTGTCGCTGGACCTCAACAGTGGTTCATTGGATCTTATTAAGAGCAAGGATAAATTTTATTTTTTAGAAGTGAATGCCATAGGCCAGTTTCTTGGACATTCAGTGCTCTGTAATTATTCATTAGAAAAAGAAATTGCTGACTATTTATGAAAAAGAATTTTACTCCTAAAGAAAAACACCCGCTTCCCCTCATTTATAACTATATGGAAATGATACACAACAAAGAAAGCATGAAACTTACTGTCAATACCACTGTGAGCAGTAAAAAATATCAGACTGATTTCTATGCAAAATCAAAACCTTACAAATTCCTGGTAAGATTCTTATGAGATATTTTAATATATTCAGTACCATTTTTATTACGAAAGGTGTCAATAGAATATTGATTTCTGACCTTCAGAGGAACACCTCTGAGCTCTATCCATTAGAATTTTATGACCTGATGGAAGAATTAAAAA
Source organism: Chryseobacterium sp. G0162 (assembly GCF_003815715.1). Classification (NCBI taxonomy): domain Bacteria; kingdom Pseudomonadati; phylum Bacteroidota; class Flavobacteriia; order Flavobacteriales; family Weeksellaceae; genus Chryseobacterium; species Chryseobacterium sp. G0162. The sequence continues at coordinate 1,454,670 of NZ_CP033922.1, forward strand.
AGAAATCCATTGAAGAAATTCTGGAAATGTATGATAAAGAATCTCAGGATATTGTTCAGGAATATTTAGAGATTCTTTTAGAAAATGAATATGGATTTATTACACGGAATAACTGGGATCGGAATTTTCCTGCCTTATCTTATGAATACAGCGAGCCAAATCGTATCAATGACCTCTTTATCGAAATTGCGGAGATCAGCCTTTTAAATAGGTTAAGAAACGCTGTAGAGAATCTTGAGATCAGACACTTGGTAATCTACAGTTCAAGATCGTTAACAGTAGAGGAATTTATAAGTATAGATCACATCTTCACCTCATCCGTACTTATGGGAATAGAAATCATTTCTCCTTTTCATGCAGCAATAGATCAAGCATACATACAGAAACTGAACCATGAAACAGAAAGAATTTATAGTCTCATTTTCTATCAATGTCCTCAGAAACCTTTCAAAATAAAAGATGAATTCAAATTCAGTCTGAACTTTGTAAAAGAACATCTAAAAATATCATCCTGTGGAAAGGTAGATATGAAGTATTTCAATACCAATCTTCCCAAAGTACTGGAAGCTATCAATCATAATTCCTGCCTGTATAAAAAGATCAGTATAGACATTGAAGGCAACATTAAAAATTGCCCTTTAATGCCGGAAAGCTTTGGAAAAATTCAAAACAGAAGTCTTGAAGAAGCTTTAATGCAACCAGGATTCAAGAGATACTGGAATATTACTAAAGACAGTATAGAAGGCTGTAAAGACTGTGAATTCAGGTATATCTGTACAGATTGCAGGGCTTATACTGAACGATCACATTATACTTCAGAAAACATAGATATATCAAAGCCTTTAAAGTGCGGTTATAATCCTTATACCAATGAATGGAAAGAATGGAGTAAAAATCCACTGAAACAGAAAGCCATCCACCATTATGAAATCCAAGAAGCAAAATAGCTTTTAAACAATGTTTAAAAGCTATTTTTTATGTAGAAATAAGAGGTTTACAACACCCTTATTTAAAAAACTTCCACTTCGGAATAATAGCCAGCATTCCAAAACCTGTAAAAAGGAAAAGATTGGTAACATCTGTATACAGGAAGGTAGACAGATAGTAGTTATGCATAAAGAAATGCAGCACCAATAAAGCCGGGAACATAATAATTCCTACTTTTTTGTAAAAGAACATTAGCACCAGACCAATCATCATAAGTGCATCAATTGAAAAGATAACATAAAAATACCATCTTGGGATATCAAGGTATTCATGCTGAAGATATTCATCAACATCTATTCCCAATCCCATTACTGTAAACAACATTAAGGCAGCAAATGCCAATACAAATCCCCATCCTTTCTTCGGATCTTCGTCAAAATAGCTGTATTCTTCCATAGGTACAAAAATAAAGAACTTATGAGAGATTTCATAAGTTCTTTTATAGTTATTCGTTTAAAATTTGAATTAAATAGAGATCGCGTTGATCAGTCTATTTTTGTCACTCAAGAATTCTTCCATAGAAATCATACTTTCAGTTCTCATTACGTCCTGAATGTCGTCAATCTGATAGATAATTCTCTTAGCATCATCCGTATTTTTCGCTCTTACTTTACAGAAAATATTATATTTCCCGGAAATAACGCTAGCTTCTATTACGTTAGGAATAACTGACAATTCTTTCAATACTTCTTGAGTACGGTTTGATTTTGTCAAAAGGATTCCGATGAAAGCTGTAAAATGATAATCCAGCTTACCATAATCGATGCTTAGAGATGATCCCAAAATAATACCTGCATCTTCCATCTTTTTCACTCTTACGTGAATTGTTCCAGCAGAAACATCCATCTGCTTAGCAATTTCTGTAAAAGGCATTCTTGTGTTTTCTACTAAGAAATCAAGAATCTTCTTGTCTATTTCGTCCAGTTGATAGTTCATATTAGTTAAATTACAATTTCTTTAAAAAATCTATGTATTTTTTGCAAATTTACGAAAAATAATTTAACTAAAAAAAATATATCAAACATTAACAATAATTAACACGGATGATAAAAATCATTAAAATATTCCGATTATTTAGCTTTTGATTTTGTAGAATCTGTTTTTATTTCCGTTTTCTCGGCAGATACTTTTTTGTCTTTTTTCTTCTTTTTAAACAAAGAATTAAAGCTTTTACTCCACATAACTCCAACTCCATAGGCTTGATTAGCAGTTCCGTTTGTACTAATCATTCCAATGTTGGTAGGCTTAGAATACCCTCTTACCACTAAAGTACCGTCATTCTTTTTAGATAAATCATATTCTATAGAACCTTCTCCAGAAAGATAATTGTTCTGTGCCCCGGTAGTACTTGCCTCAGTTCTGGATAACGGAATTCCCAATCCGGTCTTGATATTAACTCTAGGTGAAAGCGCAACGCTAACTCCTGCATTAGCCCTGTCCCCAATATTGGAGTTCTGATCACCTTTTACATAGTTCAGGTCAATCTGGAATTCATTACTCATCGTATTAAGAACCGAACCCAGCTGCTTTAGAAGCATGTTATATCCTGAAGATTCGGCAACGTTTCCTACATTCACATCCACGCCACCGGTATTAGACACGTTAAAAGTACTCAACAGAAGGACAGAACCAAACTGAAGAACTTTTTCCCCTTCCTGGCTCATTTTTGCTGCCAGCGTCTCTCTTACCTGACTGGAAACATCCATCGCTGTTACATTCAATTCTACCTTAGGATCTACTAGAGATTCCGTAATATTAGCTTGTAATAAAATACTTATCGGCTGCAGTTTTCCCATACTCAGGTATTCTCCTGCATTGGAAACCATTCTTACATAATTGGCTGTAATATCCAGTGCCGGCTTCATCGCATCACCATCCCATCTGATGCTGCTGTTTTTCTGGATCTGGAAGGTTTTATTAAGAATTGCTTTAGAAACAAATGTTCCGTTGTCTACCTTATAGGTCCCACTCATCGCAATATTTCCCTGTCTGTTCATGTGGAATCTCAGCGGATCTGCAGCTCCTTTTACGGTAATGCTTCCCACATCGTCACCAATAAGCACATTTACTGTGGTTCCTTTATCTACAGCCAAATTGAAATCAATATTCATATTGGCACCGGTCTTTTTCTTTTCTTCCAGTGTTACCAATCCATCTTTTCCTTCTTTCAGGAATCTCAGCATCTTAAACTCTTCAACATTTGAAGTAGAAGCCGAATTAAAGGTGAAGGTACTTCCGTTAAGCGCCTTCATATTAGGCGTGTTTATACTCAACCCGGAGACAGGACCGGAGACATATAAATCACCTTGTCCGTAAACTCTTCCCCAAAACAGGTCAGAATCTTTTTGAGTAGAATTCAATACCAAAAGATTATCTGCTCTCATGATCAGGTCAATCCCCATTGAAGATAGTGTTTCAAATCGAATCGCTCCGGAAATGTTTCCTTTGGAATTGGATCTGCCATCATGTACTTCAATATTGTTGAGAATGGCAAGTCCTTTACTTAATTGGATCACGTTATCATCAAATGAATAGTCTACTCCTGTAAACAGAAGTTTTAAACCGAAATCTTTTAAGGCAATATCACCACTATAATCAAGGTTATTAAGCTTTCCGTTAATCTTAAGATCACCCGTTGCTTTTCCTCTAAGGTTTCCAAAAATACTCTGAACGAACTGCTGGGTAAATGACAGGTCAAAATCACGCATTTCCGCTGTCAGATCAATATCCGGTGAAGCTGTATTATTATTAACAGTACCTGTAAGGTTTAAACTGTTGTTTCCTAAAACTCCTGCAGAATGAACCTTTACATCAATATCGTATACGTTCAATGAAAACCCGTTGGTCGCTGAAATGGAAATTGCTCCCATATCATTCCCATTCATTTTAATATCATCTATATTAAGATCTACCAGAGGCTGTAAAGTACTTTTATCCATCTTGATCTTTACACTTCCGTTCGCCAGACCTTTTATATCCATGCTATTCCCTCCGGACTGCATTTCCAGCAGTTTTTCTATCGAGAAATCAGTGATATCAGCATCTACATAAAAATCCTTGATAGATTTAAATTCAGCTTCTTTTATAAATAAAGCACTCTTATCAGAATAAACCCTCAGATTCCTGATTTCAAAATCTCCGGTTGCCTTCCTGTAGGTAATGGAATGGTTCAGCTCAGGACTTGTATCAATAGCCCAGGAAACTTCATTAAACTTAACTTCAGTAGGTTCAAATCTGAAAACATAATCACCTGCTGCATCCGTAGACTGATCTACATTAATAGCATATTCTTTAAGCTTTTCATTGATTTCATCATCCGGGCTTCCATGTTTGAACACCGTAGCAAGATGCAGGGTATTTCCGTTTTCATTATTCCCTTTAAGTTCAAAATCTTTAATGATATTTTTATTGTATTCTAATCTATTGATTCTGGCATACACCTGTTGAGCAAGGTTTGCAGTATTGATTCTTACTTTAACACTGTCTACCATTGCACTATCTTTGCTGAGATTCTTTCTGTTGTTGACCTGATAATCAGGATTAGAAGAAGCTAATGCTTTGTCAGCATCAGTAATTTCCTCTTCTTTGGTCATAATATATTTCAGAGCAGTTGCATCCAGATTCAGGATCAGATTATTTGAATCCCCATCATATTCTCCTTCCACCATTGCTCCGTTAGGCAGCTTCAGATCTGGCAAGAAGTAATTAACCAATCCTTGCTGAACATCAAATTTCATGGCAAAATTCTGACCTCTATATAATTTTCTTGGAGGTGGTCCTACAAGAATTCTGCCTACTCCATTCTCTACCATTCCTACAAGATCCACCAGATTATATTTACCCGAAATTTTTCCGTTAGCAGCTCCAGGTGCATCCACATCAATAACACGCCCTCCGGCTTCAACAAATGTCTTTAATTTCGCTGTAGGAATATTGTATTTCTGTGTAGCAGTAGCAAAGTAAAGATTATTGGCATTAACGTCTAACGTAAGATCATTAATGGATGACATAGACATTTTACCTTCTACCTGCCCACTTACAATCTGGCTGCCAGGTTTATTGGTAAAATAATTCATGTTCAACTGGGTAACATCCGCATTCACATCCATTGCAATTTTAGAGGTACTGAAATCTATTAACCCTTTGATGGTTGCTTTTGCCTGTTCATCATTAACCGTAATCAGTCCATTGTATTTTTTGTGATCCAATAATCCATCCAAATAGAGATTATTAATGACCTTATCCATAATCTCAATGCTGGTAATCTGAGATTTGGTGATGAGACGCATTGTATTTACATCAAAGCTCTGCCCATTGAGGTCAAAATTACCGGAAATCAATCCAACTGACTTATTCTTAGTAATCACAGAAGTATTAAGGTCTTTTACCTCAAGACGACCTGAATACTTAGGCATTGCTGTACTGTACCCTGTTAAAGAGAGTTTAGAAATTTTCGCCTGCCCTATTCCTGTCATTAAATTTCCACTCTCAACATAGACTTGATCTGGATTTACTTTAGCCGTTCCGTTATACTTCAGTTTTCCAAAATCATCTGCAAAATTCTTCATCTTGCTGGAGATGAATGTAGGCATCATTGCCTTCAAATCTTTATAAGTAAAATCTGTAGAAAGATCTTTTGTTTCAATAGAAAAGTGACCGTTTAATAAATTATCCACCTTCATCGTTTTGGTGGCAATATTCACATCAGGATTTCTGATCAGAAAGTTCTCTAAATGAAATTTATTTAAAGGACCCGTCATTTGTCCTGAAAGATTAAACGGTTTGATATTATCCCAATTGGTTACGAAATAGCTGATATCATATCCGCTCACCTGACTTCCCTGGTTAATATTCATATCCCAGCGAACCTTATCTGCAAAATCAGCCCATGAGCCATCATGAAGATTAAATTTTATATCTCCCTGCAATAAAGTATGGTCTGTATTTAAAGTAAGGTCTTTTAACGACAAAAACTGCTTGGTTAAAGACAGTTCTGTTGAAAAGGTATCTACAATATGAGATTTTCCCCATCTGGAGGTTACGAAAGACATATTATTAATAAGCGCTGTAATATTAGGACCAACGACCTTAACATTGGGTGCTTTTAAATTAAATTTTGTTGCAGTAAGCCATTTCCCATGATCTCCATCAGAGTTTTCATTAACAATAGATACTTTAGAATCTATGATCTGTACTCTTGAATTAAGTTGAAAAGGAGGTTTTTTAGGATCTCTTTTCTTTCCATCATCAAATAATTCTGTGAATCGGACAAAGTTGGAGATACTGTCTCCTTTATAGGTAATGACCTTTATCTCTGCATTCACTAGCGTAAGGGAATTAAAGCTTAGGGAATTACTTTTTCCTGAAATGGCATTTGCAGCAAGAGAAAGCCAATCTGAATCGGCACGAAATTCACGGGCCTGTATAAAATCCAAGCCTTTATAATCTTTTACTTTTAACCCTTTTATGGTAACATCTCCAAAATAGTTTACATCTACACTTTCGGTAGAAAATCCGGATTTAAAGTCATTATTCACAAGCTTCAAAGCCTGATCTGCTGCCCATTGCTTGGTAACCGGAAGATTGATGGTAATAAGTACTCCTCCAACAAGAACAATACCTAGCCAAAAAAGAATAAGAAGAAGCTTTGCCCACCAGGTATAGCTGGTGACATCTTTTATAGCCTGTTTACCAAACTCTTCAGCAGTTTCTACAGGGTGATTGATAGCATCTGAAGCGAGTTCAGAAGCTTCTTTTACTGTTTCCCGTACTTTCTCCTCTACATTTTCAACAGTCTTCTGTACCTGATCCCCTAGGTTTTCAGCTACTGATTTTTTATTCTCATTCTCGTTATTATTCTCTAACTTTGCCATTATTATGAGCGACTCTATAATTTTAGGTATTGAATCGTCTTGCGACGACACCTCAGCAGCTATCATCAAGGGGAATTCTATTCTTTCAAATATTGCTGCGAACCAGGCTATCCATAAAGAATATGGAGGCGTGGTTCCTGAATTGGCTTCGCGAGCCCATCAACAAAATATAATCCCCGTTGTTGAAAAATCTTTTACCAAAGCAAATATACAACAAAATGCAATCTCTGCTATAGGATTTACACGCGGCCCCGGACTTTTGGGATCACTTCTTGTAGGAACTTCATTTGCTAAATCTCTGGCAATGAGTCTTAATGTTCCGTTAATTGAAGTTAATCACCTTCAAGCTCACATTTTGGCCCATTTCATCGAGGATGCAAATCCTGTGCCGCCTACTTTCCCTTTTCTATGCCTTACCGTAAGTGGTGGTCATACCATGATTGTATTGGTAAAGGACTATTTTGATATGGAAATTATCGGAAAAACAACGGATGATGCTGCCGGAGAGGCCTTTGATAAAATTGGAAAAATCTTCGATCTGGATTATCCGGCGGGGCCAATTATCGACAGGCTTGCCAAAGAAGGAAATCCCGATGCTTTTAAGTTCAATAAACCAAAGTTGGAGAACTACGACTACTCTTTCAGTGGTATTAAAACATCCGTTTTATATTTCATTCAGAAGGAAGTTAGAAAAAATCCGGATTTCATTAAGGAAAACCTTAACGATCTTTGTGCTTCTGTACAAAAATGTATTATTGAGATCCTAATGAATAAGCTTGAAAAAGCAGCTAAAGATCTTGATGTAAAAGATGTGGCCATTGCAGGTGGAGTTTCTGCCAATTCTGCATTAAGGAAGGCTATGGAAGACAACAAAGAAAAATTAGGCTGGAATATCTATATTCCAAAGTTTGAATATACCACCGATAATGCAGCGATGATTGCCATGGTAGCACAACTGAAGTTTGAAAGAGGTGAGTTTACTGATCTGAGAACTTCTGCTACTGCAAAATATGACTTATGAAAATACTCTTAGAAGAAAAAATACTGGGAACACATTCTAAAAAGAACTCAAAATACTATTGGGTATTAGAAACCGTTACAGGAAAAAATGAAGATTCGGAAGATGCTAATGACTATTTTCCGTCAAGCTCTGAAACAGGATACATCCAGGATGTAAAAGAGGAAATTCTTGAGAAAATCAATTCCGAAAACCTTTTTAGTTTTCCTTATACTCCCAAGGAAGGTGATTATTTATCTATAAAAAATAACTTAAGGAAACAGGAATATTTAAATCTGATTTTCATTAACAATAAATGGATAGAAGAAATATACCTGTGCAGTTACCGTGAATGTGATACGGATATTTACACGACCATAAAAACAGGTGTCGCATTCTTAACTCAGGATATATGAAATTATTTTACGGAGAAATAACAGGTAATACAGTCATCATCAACGACGAGGAACAGCAGCATATTGTAAAAGTTCTTCGAATGAAAGAGAGTGAAGATATTCATGTAACAGATGGAAAAGGAGCACTGGCTTCAGGAAAACTGTTTATAGAAGGAAAAAAAGCAGGTATTGAGGTTTCAGAAATCAAAAATAACCTTCCGGATTTCACTCCTAAACTTCATATTGCTATTGCTCCTACAAAGAATATTGACCGTATAGAATTTTTTGTAGAAAAAGCTGTAGAAATGGGAATCTCAGAAATCAGCATTATTGCTACAGAAAAAACAGAGCGTAAAAATATTAATATTGATAAGATCAGAAAACAGGCTGTTGCTGCCTCAAAACAAAGTTTGAGATTTCATTTTCCCATTATTAATGATACTGTAAAGCTGAGCGATTTTTTAAAAGACATTCATCCTGAAAACACTTTTGTGGCGCACTGTCATGAAAATCTGGAAAGAATGGAACTTAAAAGTATTCCAAAAATGGAAAAGATTACTTTCCTAATTGGTCCTGAAGGGGATTTTTCTGAAAAGGAAATTGAATTTTTGGCTGAACATAAGATCAAAGCGGTTTCATTAGGAAATCAAAGGTTGAGAACTGAAACTGCAGGCGTATTTGTAGCCGCGTGGAATTATTACAATATGATATAGGTTTATAGTGTCATTGTCTTATATAATTTTATGCTCACTGTCATTCTGACGAAGGAAGAATCTCATTAAAAACTTTGATTCTTCATTCCACTTCGTTACATTCAGAATGACACAACAAGTTTGATTTTAAACTAGATATCATTTAAAATATAAATAATAGATTCCTAATCTATATCTATAAAAAAGGAGGTTTTAAACACCTCCTTTTTTATATTCCGAATTGATTATTTCCAATCAATATTATTTTCTTTCAGGTATTTCTCAAAGATCTGCTGCCCGCTTCTTATAGAGTTTACCGTCCAAAGGATTTTCATTCTTAGCAGCTTTTCTTCATCTAATTTATAATCAATACCAGATTTTATCAGTTTTTGCTTCAATTCATACATACAAATGGAAGCCGCTACGGAAACATTAAAACTCCTTGTAAAACCATACATTGGTATCGCCAGTGTTTCATCTGCGAAATCCAGAATCTCCTGCGAAACGCCTTCCATTTCCGTTCCGAATACCAACGCTATAGGTTCTGTAATCTCATATTCAGGAAGCATTTTAGCATTATTTTCCAGTGATACTACCACAATTTTGTAGCCTCTGTCTTTAATTTCCTGAAAGGATTGTCTATTTCGGGGAAGTTTTTCCACTTCAACCCAGGTATCTGCCCCTTTGGTTACCCGAAGATTAGGTTCAAAACTATATTCTTCCTGCAAAGCCACTACTTTATGAAAACCACAAGCTTCTACAGAACGTACAATGGCAGCGGCATTCCGAAACTGATAGATATCTTCTACCACCGGAAGTACAAAGTCTGAACTTTCCTGAGAAAAGTGTTCAATTTTCGCGAATCTTTCTTCTGTTAAAAACTGTTTTAAATATTCATAAGTTTGTGCTAAATCGTTCATCTGCATTTAGTTATTTTTTTCAATAGCCTTATATAACGCATGGAATTCATCTTATTCTGATAAAATTTGATGATAAGCGTTTCATTCATTTTCAAATCTTTGCAAATTAACGTAATTTTGGGCTATGATCCTTAACCGGGGTTAAATTCTTAATTAAAAATAATACATGAAGCGAAAAGTCCTACTCATCTATACCGGAGGAACCATCGGTATGGAAAAAGATTATGAAACCGGAAGCCTGCGTGCCTTTGATTTTGGCAATATCTTCGAAAAGATGCCTGAAATGAAGCTTATGGAATGTGAAGTTTTTGTACATCCTTTTGCCAAACCACTGGACTCTTCGGACATGGGACCTGCAGAATGGAGGGTCATTGCCAACTACATTCTTGAGAACTACAATGATTATGATGGATTCCTGATTCTTCACGGGACAGACACTATGTCTTATACTGCTTCAGCATTAAGTTTCATGTTAAAAGGATTAAGAAAGCCTGTGATTATGACCGGTTCACAATTGCCTATTGGTGATCTGAGAACCGATGCGAAAGAAAATCTTTTGACAAGTCTTTATTATGCAAGTTTGTATGAAAATGACGAAGCAGTCATTCAGGAGGTTGCCATCTATTTTGAATATAAACTCTTACGAGGAAACAGGACATTGAAATATTCTGCTGAATATTTTGACGCCTATGCAAGTCCAAACTATCCTATCCTTGGACAATCCGGTGTTCATTTAAATATTCTCAAAGACAATCTTTTCCGTTGTAATCCGGAAATAGAGTTTCACGTTGACGAACATATTTCTGAAGATGTTTTGTTCTGGAGAATTTTCCCGGGAATGCATCTGAGTCACTTCAGGGAAATTCCTAAAATGAAAGTATTGATTCTTCAGGTTTTCGGTTCCGGAACCATTTTCAGCAGTGAAAAAACCCAGGAAACACTTCAGGAAATCAGGAACAATGGTACAGAGATCGTAGTGGTGAGCCAGTGTATCTCCGGTGGTATCTCGTTCGGTAAATATGAAAACAGTAATATTTTCTCAAGAATCGGAGCTATTAGTGGAAGGGATATGACTGCAGAAACTGCTATTACAAAAGCGATGCACTTAATTGATAATCCAAATTACTCAGGAAGTTTCGCGGATAACTTTACCCAAAGCCTTTGCGGAGAAATTACTGCTGAAAAATTGCAATAAAAATTTGGTAATTAAAGAAAATATCCTATTTTTGCAATCTCAAAAAGAAAGGTGTCCGAGTGGTTGAAGGAGCTACCCTGGAAAGGTAGTATACGGGTAACTGTATCGAGGGTTCGAATCCCTTCCTTTCTGCAAAAAAAAGTCTTAAGTAAAAAACTTAAGACTTTTTTGTTTTATATACAGTGGGTTATTGATAATTCACCTATTAATTTCACACAAAATTTTTCATGATAAGACCCCTATACTTTTAAGGAAACAAAAGGTATGACTTCGGCGCTTATTAAGCGATATGGCTATACATTCGCTTCATAAGAATCAACTTCGTTGATCCATCTTTTCTCCCTAAAATTCACGAAATATGGTAGTAAAACTTTGCGTTAAAAAAGTACTATCGGTCTGGATAAATGTTCAGATCACCCCATATTTCTTACCAGTTTAAAAAAATCTTCAGAAAATCAATTTTCCACTCAAATAAGTATTTATACTCAACTATATAATTGGTTGTTTATACTCTACAGCATCTGTTTTGTTCTTTGTTACTTTGGTCTATACAATAACCACAAAAATCAATTTAATATGACATCAACAAGTGTAAATGCCAATTCCTCCGGCCAGCTACAACTGGGAGGCGGGGCACAGTTCTGGGTGTATCTTTCACCTCAACACGATACTGCTAAAATGATTAGCAAATGGAGAGTAACATTTTCACAGGGAACTTGGAGTGATTCTATTTCAAGTGACAATCCAACGAAACAAATTCAGACTCCCAACCTGTCAGGAATTTTCGAGATTAAGGTGGAGTTATTAAGTGGTTCTACCGGTACATGGAGACAAATCCCCCCTCAGACAGGAAGCCACAATGAAATAGGTTGTAATTCCAACTGTGCATCTATGGTAGGAATTGTTGCAGACAGTATCAACCCACCTATCGGTGCTATTAATGCCCATTTCTGGACTACCTGGGATGCGATGTGCAGAACAGGTGCATAAGAATAAAGCAAACTTGCAAAATCAATCATTATAATCAAGTACACTGCGGTATTTTTTAATATCGCAGTTTTTATTTTAAGCTTTTCCCTAAATTAGCAGCATCAATATAATTTAAGTAAAATGTTTACAATACGGACAGCGTTGTCTTTGCTGTTATTTCTGAGTACTTTCCTTTTTCCACAACTTGCAAAAGCCAGTGCTTACTGGATGGAAATTCATGGATCAGGAAAAATAAAAGAAGAGGTTAAAATACAGGTATGTTATGGTTTTATTGACGATCTCAGTGAACGGCACCGTACTACCGGCTCTGAATTTCAAAGAATCAAAGATTTTAATTTCTTTTTTTTGAATACTAAAGGAGAAAAGTTAAACATTAAGCTGCATCCAAAGGAAGATCATTGGGAAGGAACCTTCATCCCGGATCACGAAGGAACCTACAGGATCTTTGGAATGAATGACCAACAACCTGTTTTGGTACGTTCTCAGGATCCGAAAGAAAATGTACGGCCTATTGACTTTATGTGTGGGGCTTATCATGTAGGGACTCCATCAGAAAATACCACTCCTCTTCAGTTTATGGACATCAGCCTTCAAGAAAAAAACAGTATTTATACTATTTTCCCTTACCGTAATATGAAACCTTCTGAAAAAGGCACAATGCTTCGGATTTTTAATCCTGAAAACTGGGAAAAGAATATTCCGGTAGACAAGGAGCATAAAGCCATTTTTAAACCAACGATGCCGGGACTTTATGTCATCAGACAGGATTGGCAGGATACTACTCCAGGAATATTTCTGGGAACTTCTTATGCGAAGATAAGATACCGTAATAATTATTGTCTTTGGATTAATTAAGAAGATGGAAGCTATATCAGATACAAAATGTAGTAATGAATAGAATCAAGATAAAAAGTTGAGAAAATCAATATAAATAAAAGTCCCGGATCTATGAATCCGGGACTTTTTTATCATCAATTATTAAAAACTTATTTTAGAATTTCAGTGAAACGCTTCCTAAGAAACGAGCTGGTGCCTGCGGCGTTAAACGCACCGACCAAGCTTTTTCATTAGTGATATTATCAAATTTCAATCCTACTCTATATTTTGGCTGATCATAGAAAATTCCAAGGTCTAGCATTGTATAAGACGGAATAATGACTTTAGCTGTTTGTGTATTGGTTTGATAGGAAGATGATCCCATATTTCCTCCTCCTCCTATTCCAAGGCCTTTTAATTTACCTTGCGGAATTCTGTAACTTATCCAGAAATTGAACATGTTTGCCGGACCTGATAATGCTGGTCTTAGCCCATTAACAGAAGGATTGGCATTTGTAAATTTACTATCATTATAAGCATATCCTGCTACGATATTCAGTCCATCAAAAGGATTGGCTGTTAATTCTGCTTCAAACCCTTTACTCAATTGAGTTCCATCCTGTATAGAATAGTTGATGTCATCCGGATTGGTTCTCAAAATATTATCAACACGGATATTGTAATAACTCAATGTTCCCACAAGTCTGTGATTGAAAAGATCTCCTTTTACCCCAAATTCCAACTGGTTGGCATATTCAGGCTTAAATGAATTTCCGTTAATATCTACCCCACTTACATTATTGAAACCGTTCATATAGTTTCCAAACAGGGAAACTTTATTTTTCAGTATTTCATATACAAGTCCCAGCTTAGGAGAAAGTGCTGTCTGCGCATAAGGCCCTGCTTGGGTTCCACTGTTACTTAAACCTCCTTTTATCTGACCTGTAGTAATGTCGTAAACACCCTTAAACTGGAATCTGTCTACCCTCAAACTGGTCATTACCATCAACTGATCTGTTACATTGAAGACATTTGATACGTAGGCCGCATAGGTATTGTCACTGTTATTTTCTTTTCTAACAACAGAAGTTGCAGTAAGGGCATCGATTGTATTACGGTTGACTCTAAAATCTGCCGATGGATGAACAAAGTTAAATACCTTTGTATTCGTATGATAACGGTCAAAATGATTAGAATTATTATAGTAATCCAATCCTACAACCATTCTGTTTCTGAAACGTCCAATATGGAAATCTCCGATAAAGTTCTGCTGAATATTCGTTGCAATAAATGAAGTAGTTCCTACCATTACCTGAGCACTTGCGGTAGAATCTGTTTTCCCGTTAATGGCAGAAATATATCCATTGATTGTAGACCTTGCACGGGATATAATCGTCTGGGAGGTCCAGTTTTCTGATACTTTATAATTAAGTTGAGCAAAGATATTCATCATCTGCGTTTCATAAGCAAGATCATCACCCAGGAAATTTTTATAGTAAGGGAACTTCATATCTGCAATAGACTGAGTTTTGTTGCTTCCTGTATAAGGATTAAAGCGCACTACTGAGGTTCCTTTTGCCTGATTAAACTCTACATCCAAAAGAAGCGACATACGATCGTTGATCTGATAAGAAAAACTTGGGGCAATTGCCAACGAGTTCGTAAACCCTAAGTCCTGAAAGCTTTTTTCAAATGTTCCGGCAGCATTAAGACGGAAAAGTGCTGTTCTGTCTTTATTTACAGGAGTATTTACATCTACTGTCAATCGGTTATAATCCCAGCTTCCGCCAACATATCCCACTTCACCTCCAAACTTATTGTAAGGCTTTTTTGTTACACGGTTATACACACCACCATAGCTGCTAGCCACACTCTTTCCGAATAAAGTAGCAGAAGGTCCTTTTATCGCTTCAATACGCTCTAAGTTGACAGGATCTATCACTGAAAAAGCTGCTCCGGCCACTCCATTTCTTGCATTAGGCTCCGTTTCAAATCCTCTTGAACGGAATGTCACTCTTCCCTGATTCGCAATCATGGGAACTCCGGCTCCCGGTACATTTTTAGAAATACTTCCAAGGTCTACAGCAACCTGTTCCTGAAAAAGTTCCTTAGTGACCGTATTATACACCTGAGGATTTTCCAGGTTCTTTAAAGGCAGTCTTGCAACAAACCCACTTTCTTTCTTAGAAAATCTGTTGACATTTTTCATGATAACCACTTCCTGTATGGCCTGAATATTTTCTTTGGTAAGTTGATAATCCAGTATGGTACTTTCTCCTGCTTTTACTTCAACAGGAATACGTATTTCTTTAGATCCTAAGATTTGTAGTTTTAGGGTATAGGAGCCTGCGTTTATATTGGTAAAACGATAGTATCCCTCATCATCTGTCAGTGTCTGGCGATCCGCTTCCAATAATGAGACGGAGATTGCTCTTAAAGGCTGTCCGTCCACCATATTAACCTTACCGGTTATTCCGCCTTGCAGATCCTGCGCATAGAGTTGAGTTAAACTTATTAGGAAAAAGAAGAAAATCAGAAATGGCTTAGACCATTGTACTATCTTATTTGTTAAAACATCATCCTCTTCTGCTTCATGGGCATGGGTTATTGACTTCATCAGAAGTTTACATTCACTTGATCGTATCATTTTTCAGCCTTATTTAAAATAATTATAAATAAAAATGCAAAATAAAGGATAAACAATTTTTCTCGCAATATTAATTTGAATTATTCTAAATAAAAGATAAAAATCATCATTCTTCTTTTAAAAATATCTTAATAAAATAGATATTTATGAATATCACATTTCTATTTATAAATTTCATTATCCCTTTCTAAAAGCAGGTTTACGAGATGTTTTAAAATAAAAAATGGACTTACTCACATTTTATCAATATTTTATTAACAAGTTATCCACAATTGAAGAATTTAAATTATAAGTTTATTGACATCAAAATTTTTTTCCTTTTTTTAAATTAGCAGGACAGTTATAGTTGACAAATCATGGAAAACCAGGTTAAAGTTTTACGAGAGCGCATGAATATGACTCAAAATGAACTTGCTGAGAGTTCGGGACTTTCTCTTCGGACAGTTCAGAGAATTGAAGCCGGAAATATTCTAAAAGGATTTACCTTAAAAGCACTTGCCCAGGCTTTAAATGTTCAACCGGAAGATCTTATTGTAAAAGAACCAGCTGATGTCCAAAGAGCTAAAAAGATCAATTTTTCAGCTTTGGCTGGTCTTATTATACCGTACGGAGGTATTATTATTCCAGCTGTTTTAACCTATCAGACGAAGGATTTAAAAAACAGGGAACTTGGAAAAAACATCCTTTGTATCCAGATTATTATATCGGTAATTTTTTCGGTTTTAATGATTATCAGTCCGTTTATTCAAAAGTTATTTTCGTTTAAATTTCCACTTTTTATCATTCCTTTAATCCTATTTTTAGGGCTGAAATTATTTATTATCATTAAGAATGGAATCAGCCTGAACAAAACCCAGGAGCTAAGTATAAAATTGAAAACCAGCTTCTTGTAAACAAAGACATAGAAATGTCGTAAAATTGTCGCATTGTTTTCATGTAAAAATAATAAGGGATTTCCGAATCTTGCATAAAAAATCAGCATGAAAATACTAAAGAGAATTGCGCTATATATTTTAATTATCATTGCCATTACAGGATTAGGCGGGTACCTCTATTTTAACCAAAAATTTACTCCAGAAAAGAATTACTTAAGAGTAGACAACGAAAGTGGACCAATTCCTATCAAATGGATCGGAGAAGATAAAAACGCATTGCTTGTTCCCATACATTTCCCCAAAGACACTATTACTTATTATCTCCAATTTGATACGGGAGCTGTTTATACAGAATTTTATAATAAAGCGATACCATTACTGAAAGGGATTACCCCCAAAGATGAGCAGGCTATCACCTCATTTTATATTGGCAAAACAAAAATTATGTCACACAAAATCAAAATATCCAATACAGGAAAAAATTTGGAAAAAAATAATCCTGTAAAAATCATTGGAACTCTTGGCGCTGATATTCTTGAAGATCGAAAAACTTTGATTAATTTCAAGGATAATAATGTTGTTTTCAATCTCTCTAAGGAACCAGATGAGTTTCAAAATACTCTTATTGATTTTAAATTTACAAAGAGGAAAATTGTTATTCACGGAAATTTAAAAGGAAAAGATGAAAAGTTTCTGTATGATTCAGGAACCAGTGCTTATGAATTGCTGACGAATAAAGAAAACTGGGAAAGTTTAAGATTACCACAATCAAAAGTTATAATAGAAAAAGCCCAGTCAAGGCCAAATATTTTAACAACATATACTACAAGAACACATAGCACTATCCGGTTTAACAATAAAGATCTTCCATTGAGAGAAGTAACTTACGTGGAGGGATTTTCCCAAAGTCAATATATGTTGATGAAGTTTTCAGGAATGTCAGGAATGTTGGGTAATAAGATCTTTTTAAACCATAAAATTTACATTGATTGTTCAAAGGAAAAATTCGGAATTGAATAAAATTTTAATCCTGCAAATATTTATCAAGCATGCTTATTGTTCCTAAATCTTTCCTAAATCAGGTAGTTATTTTGTCATGTTTTTAAACAGTATTTAAGATGTTTGAATAAACATTTTATTCATAAAGTCTCATAAATTTGTTTTGACCACATATTTTCTCTGCGTATCACTGATATTTTTATCTAACCTTATGATTTCGCAGGTATTAATAGTAATCGTAAAGCAGTTATCATGATGTTCGGTATAAGAAAAATTTTTATTATTTTAGGTATAACAGGTTGTTTAGGAAGCCTAGTAAAGGCACAGATCAGTCCGCCTGGATTAGGCGATGCCAAGACCGCCTTTTGGTCAGCTTTTGGTATGAAGCGTAATATCGATTCTTTAGGAAAGAAACAAACGATGAGCTATGTTGCGATAGGACGTAAAAGTACTTTGGATAACAATAATTTGTTTGCAAAACAGGCTATTTTTGTATTAAATCACGAGTTTTATCACTCTTTTGCACCTCATCAGCAATACAGTTATGCTTTAAGCTACCGCCGACAGCCTGAATATGAAAAAGAAGCTCCTTATGATAAAGAAGGTATAGAACAGGAATTCAGAATTTATGGGCGCTATGCCTATACTTTTGATCTTGGGAAAAAACTAAAGCTTAAAAATACGGTTCGACAGGAATTCAGAAAGTTCTTTGATGCTGATTTTCATAAAGTGGATGAAGATTTTCAATTAAGAACCCGGATCAAAAGCCAGTTAACCTATAACCTATCTCCTAAGAATAATCAGAAACTGGCATTAAGTGCTGAAGCATTGTTTTCCATTAGTCATCTCAATGAGCATGACCAACACTGGAACTCTTTTGGATACCGTGAATTGCGGCTGGCTGCTTATTATATGTTCAATATTCCCAATTCTCCTTTTACAGTGGATATCGGTTATATGGATGATCTGATCAGGGGCAGCAAAAGTATTCAGCACGGGGGAGTTCATTATATTGCGGCAGACCTCATATGGAACATTCCTTATAAAAAGAAAGAGACAACGGATCAGGATCACCTTGATTAAGTTTATATATAAAAAATCCCAGTCAGTAATGGCTGGGATTTTCGTTGGAAAATATAGATTCTCCGCAATATAACTAAGTATGAATGTTGGTGTAAAATTTTAATTGCATAGGGTCAGAAACTGGCGGCTCATCTGCACCTTGAATTTGGCTTCGGCTCTTGACTGGGCATAAATGGTATGTTCAAAAGCCTGAATTGTTTTTAATTTCTGATCAATAAACTCTGCAATTTGTACAATGGAAAATATAAAATCCCTATATAGTGCCATGTCTACCGTCTGCCCATAATAAGGAAGATAAGCCTTAAGAAAAGGAATGGTCATCTGATGCCTGTTATAGCTGATACAATATCCTGCTCCTTCGCGGGAAGTCACAATATCATAATCATTGATGTAATCCAGGATATTTTTACTGCCACTCAGGGCTTCTTTATTTTTTGAGCAATAGCGATTGATCTTGTCCAAAATATGCTGAGCGTATTCCATCATGGAAATGTTTTTCCATTCAAAAACGTGATTCATTCCTTTTTTGGGTGAGGTACCATTTTCACAACCTGTACAGAAAGAAATCCCGATTTTCTCATGATAAGGGAAGAAACAGTCTTTGATTTCAATGGTTGCATCTGCCTGCAGGCTATCATCAGCAAAATTGTAGTATACATAAGGACTATACATACTTGCCAACGTTTTCAGGTAATCTGCTTCACTAGCATTATAATATTCTTCAAACCATTTTTCAAGATGATCGTAATAATGGTTTTCAAAGTCGTTAAAGTTTAAGTAAAGTGGCAATTCCATAGCTCTGTAATTTTGATATGACAAAGCTATTACCGTAATGCGACAAAACTTGACGCATAATATTTTTTTTGAAAAAGAAGAAAATAGAGACAGGCTAAAAGATTGTAATCAACAATCAGCATAAATGTTAATACTGTGTGCTCAAGTCGCTTCGGCTTGTCAATATTTTGTTAGTAACAGAGTTTACGATTACTTTTTTATTCTCCACGAACTCCGCATTACTTATCATAATTTTTCATCATAAATTCAAAATAATGGATCATCTTCAGATAGTTTTCTATGCTTAGATATTCATTGGTACTGTGGATGCTTTGCTGTTCCGCACTGTTGATTCTGATTGGCATGAATCTGTAGACGTTTTTGCTTACAATTTCATATTTACCGGCGTCTGTTCCGGCCATGGTGAGATAAGGGGAAACAATGGCTTCAGGATAAATTTCTTTTACTCCTGCTTCGATCAGTTTGAATGCTTTAGTATTCGATGAAGATATTGCTGATGCTTCTCTTGTATTATCAATTTCCTCTACTTCAACATCAAAACCTTTGGTTGCTTTTGCAATATGATCTCTAACATCTTTTACAGTATTTCCGGGAAGAAGCCTGAAATTGACCACAAATTCGACTTCGGGAGAAAGTACATTGGTTCCGTCACTTCCTTTCATCATTGTTAAAGCTGTTGTGGTTCGTACCAATGCATTGGTGGTATTACTTTTGGTAAGCTGCGAGATCAGTACCGGTTTTAAAAGCCATTGGTTAGCCAGTGCCATTCTTGTCGTAAAAGGCATAGCACCGCCAATATTATCAAAAAATTCTTTAATTAATGGAGTTATCTCCGGTTTCATCTGATCGTCTTCCAGTCTTTGCATAATGACTGCTGCTTTTCCGATAGCACTTTCCATAGGAGGCATTGAGGAATGCCCACCCAATCCTTTTACTTTTATTTTGGCAGAAAGGAATCCTTTTTCAGCACAACCTACTACAGCAACATCAGCCTCTACCCCTGCTACATTTCCTTTTCGCATAATCAGTCCGCCTTCATCATATACTGCATCGAACTTCAACCCTTTTTTCTTAAAATAATCTGCAATCTGCATAGCTCCGTTCTTTCCTCCCACTTCTTCATCAAAACCAAAGGCTAAATAAATATCTCTCTGAGGAATTTGTTTGCTTTTAATAAGGTTATTCATAGACTCCATTAAAGAGAAAAGCATTCCTTTCATATCTATTGCTCCTCTTCCATAAATTCTCCCATTAGCAACAGCTCCTGAAAAAGGGGAAAAATCCCAGTCTTCCGCAACTTTGGCCACAGGTTCTGATGGTTTATCATCAGGTCTGAAGATATTTTCAGCGGTATTTTTAATATCAGCATCCCCCGGAGGAACTACATCCATATGAGATAGAAACAATATAGGTTCTAATGCTGAATTACTTCCTTTAAGCCTGAAAACCAATCCGTATTTATTAATCTCTACGTTTTCAGTATTTTGATAGACTAATGGATAAGTAGCTTTTAAATATTCCTTAAACCGGTCAAAAGGTTCATAATTAAATTCGCCTAAACTTCCGGTAGAAACGGTAGGAATTTTTATCCCTCCGGAAAATCGTGACACTGCGGAGTCATTTTTTACAGGCTTCCATCCTTCCCCTGCTCCTGACGGATTTTTCTTAAAAGGATAGGTGTAAGTTTTAATTAATACGACAGCAGCAAGAATAACGAGAATTCCCAGAATGGCTAAAAGAACTTTTTTCATAGTGAATAGTTTCTGAATGGTTTGGTTCTTTAAATATAGGAAAGTATTTGCTCATTAACAATTTTAAAGCCAAGGGTTTCAATTGTTAACCTATAAAAAAAGGCTGCTTCCTAAGAAACAACCTTAAGTTTTTAAAACAAAAAATATCTTTTTACTTATTTCTAGCCTGTAATATCCAATGGATAATGTCACTCAAAACAAGCTCTGTATTTCCAAGATTACAATGATTTTCAGCCCTATTGTACTTGGTGTACATTTTATAGGTAAGTGACTTTACATTAGGTAAAGCATCAATCACTCTTTTGTATAATTCAACGGGGATAAAGTGATCTTCATTGGAACCTAGGAGTAAAAAGTCCTGGGTAATCTTTGGTCCGATACTTTCCATTTCAAAATGTTGAGCTTTTTTGATATAATCATAAGGTGTTTCCACATTCATACTGAACATTCCGTGCTGCATTGCCCATTTCACCAGAGGATCAACATCCATTTTCTTTTGAATAAGCACATTGACTTTTTCTTTTTCTTTTGCATCCATCAACATTCTTAATTCATGAGGAACTTTAGTCAATATGATCTCATAAAAACTAGGCATAATTCCCCAAGCTACTACTCTTTGAATACGATTTTCAAATGCAGCAGCTCTCGGTGCCAACATTCCTCCTAAAGACAACCCAATTAAAGTTACATTTTCCAATTGATAGGCATCTAAAATAGTTTTAATGGGCTTTTCCCATTCATGGGTATAATAAATTCCGGATTCTCTTAAAGCCCCTCCCTGCCCCGGACCATCAAAAATGTACACAGCAATTCCTTCAGATACCAGGCGCTGAACTACTGGTAAAAATTCTTCCATGTAGGAATCATTTCCCCCATGAATAATCACAGTATCTTTTATTTCTTCTTGAGGAAGACAGATCCAAACAGGTAATTTTCCATTTTCATAGTCCATCTCATCCCTTCTGATTTCCTTTTCAAAAATGATTTTGTGATATTCGTAGAATAAAGATTTTGATTTGGAATATAATTTTGATTTTTCAGAGGTTCCATCTGCTTCAAAAAACTCTGTCATCCTGTAATACCCAATAGCTTTAGGAATCTGTTTATTGGCTTCTGCTTCTTTAGCAAGAGAACTCATTTCCTTTACCCAATCTTCTGTGGTATTGATTCTGGATGCTATTGTTTTGATTTCTTCCAGATCTCCATTTCCCCACATTAAGGTTCTGTTCAGTTGAAAATTAAAATTGGCTTCATCATGCAATTGATACGTTCCTTTTTTCATTATGTTTCTATTTTGGTGAAAAAATGGTATGCTGTATTTTTCTTTCAGCAATACCTTGCTAGCTAAACTTTTTCGAAATTAGTTTTTAAGTTTAGCTTTTCTTTTCACCTGGATTAAAAAAGGATTATTTCTGTTGAGCTCTTACTTTGCTCAGTTGTTGTTGCGTCATCCCAAGGTATCCGGCAATATATCCAAGATTGATTCTCTGGAGCCATTCCGGATGAGCAGCCACAAAATCATCATAACGCTGATCTGTAGTTTTGATTTGAAGATCCATCAGCCTGCAGCCCATCGTGATTAAACTCTCAGCAAATAAATCTTCCATAAACTGCTGCATTTCGGGATTGTTTAATTTCAACTCAAGAAGTTGACGGTAAGGCAATCTGAATATTTCGCTATGATCTTCAATGACTTCAATTCCAAATGGAACTGCCTTTCCGGACAATACGCTTGAAAAAAGAGCTATAAAACTATGATCTGAACTGATCCAATGGGTATGATCCTGTGCTTTATCGTCATAGTAAAAGATTCTGGCCACTCCTTTTTTAATGTAAAATAAGTCACGGTGCACCTGATCGATATCCATCAATATTTCTTTTTTACGATAGATATTGCTATCAAATAAATGAATGAAATTTTCGATAACCTTCAAGTTCTTTTCACTGATCATTTTTATATGTTTTTAATTGAGGAATTTCTACGTTAAAGACAAAATATCTACTCTTCCATTTATTAGATAAACAGAATTAATAATTAAAATATGTTCAGTAGTTGGGATAAAATATTAATAAACAGATGATATGTTAATTCAAGATTCCATTCATTT
Source organism: Chryseobacterium sp. G0162 (assembly GCF_003815715.1). Lineage (NCBI taxonomy): Bacteria > Pseudomonadati > Bacteroidota > Flavobacteriia > Flavobacteriales > Weeksellaceae > Chryseobacterium > Chryseobacterium sp. G0162. The sequence continues at coordinate 1,477,793 of NZ_CP033922.1, forward strand.
CAGTTAAAATGACAGGCTTTCCATCAGTGATTAAAATGGTATGTTCATGTTGTGCCATATAGCCGCCTTTGTTCCCTACCATCGTCCAGCCATCTTTTAATTCTACAGCAAGATTTGAGGAAGTAGAGATAAATGTTTCAATCGCCACTACAGAATTTTTCTTAAAACGTCTGGTATCGAAACGGTTTTTATAATTCAATAACTCATCGGGCTCCTCATGTAAGCTTCTTCCTACACCATGTCCGCCAAGATTTTTAATGACTTTAAAGCCTTTTTTCTTTGCTTCTGTCTCCATTAAAAATCCGATATCTGCTATTTTCACACCACCTTTTATATTATCAATTGCTTTTTGAAGAATATCTTTAGAAGCATTTACCAATGTCTGATGCTGATGGATGTCTTCCCCAATCACGAAGGATCCTCCATTATCAGCCCAATATCCGCTGAGTTCTGCAGAAACATCTATGTTAATGAGGTCACCTTCCTTCAAAACTCTTTGATCTGTGGGAATTCCGTGGCAAAATTCGTTATCTACACTGATGCAAGTCCATCCGGGAAATCCGTAGGTAAGATAAGGTGCAGACTTAGCTCCGAAATCAGCAAGTATTTTGGCACCATATTCATCAAGCTCCTTTGTGGTCATTCCTGGCTGAGCGTATTGCTTCATCTCTTTCAAGGTACAAGCAACCGCTTCACTCACTTTCTGCATTCCGATTAACTGATCGTCGTTGGTAATTGACATGATTTTATTTTTGGGTTGGATTTGAATTTCAATACTAAGAAGTATTAGCTATTGAAAAAGACAAAGTTAAAGAATATAAATTTCTTTTATTAAGAAAATAGGGCGTAATGAGTTCTTAATGAATATATTGGTTTTCTATTTATGTTGGTATAAGCAAAATGTTTGTGCCAGCGGAGATATTTTTAATAATATAAAGATTTTCTAAGCCATGTAAAAAAACCATTGCTGATCTAGCAATGGCTTTTTTGTTATTGAGGACACGAGCATGATGCTCGCGCGAGCCTTTAGATTTGCATAATTATAAATTACTTAGTTTTATAAAAAACAACCAGACCAACAAAGTGCACCTTCGCGCCAGCAAAGTTAATGACTTATCCCCCGATTAGGACTCTGTTGGTTTTTACTGAAAAGCATCAGATTAGTAATTAAGGTTTTGAGACCTATTATCAAGGTTTTGATATGATTTCAGTATCGGTTGTTCTAAAATGTATTGCTATGAACAAATTTAAAAATTTTGTGGGAATTGATATTTCCAAAGAGTATTTTGATGCTGTTCTGCTATCCCCAAATAGAACAAGCATTCACAATCAGTTTCGCAATGATTTGCAAGGAGTAAAAGCTTTTCAGAAATGGCTTAAATCTGAAAAAGTAAATTTTGAAGAAACTCTAATCTGTATGGAGCATACAGGGATGTATGGAAAAATCTTATCTAAAACCCTCATCGCTTCTGGTTTTAGTATTTGGATAGAAATGTCCTTCAGAATTATACGAAGTATGGGTATACAGCGAGGTAAAAATGACAAGATAGATGCCGAAAGAATTGCCAGATATGCACAAAAGAATCAAGAAGATGCCAGGCTTTATAAAGCTCCAAAAAAAGTATTAGAAAAAATAAGAGCCTTGCTTGCCTTACGGGAAAAGCTCGTTGTTTTTAGGGCTTCGCTTTTAAAAAACGTGAAGGAAATGAAATCTTTTGATGCAGATATTTCAAAAATGAATGAAAGACATCAAAAAGCAACTATAAAAGGCTTAGATAATGATATTAAAAAAATAGAAAAGCAGCTGGATATCCTGGTATCTGAAGATGAAAATGTTGAAAAAATTTATACTCAAGCCAGCTCCGTTCCAGGTGTAGGAAAATTTACCGCTTTGCTGCTGATCTGCTTTACCAATGAGTTTACTTTGTTTGAAACTCCCAGGCAATTAGCCTGCTATTGTGGCGTTGTTCCCTTTGAATATACTTCCGGAAAAAGTGTAAGAGCAAAGCCAAAGGTTCATCACATGGCCAATAAACAGCTCAAAAAACAATTTCACATGTGTGCTTTATCCAGCATTGTACATCATTCAGAAATGAAAGAATATTATCAAAGAAAAGTAGAAGAAGGTAAAAATAAAATGCTGGTTATTAATAATATAAAAAATAAAATCATTCACAGAATCTGTGTCTGTGTGAAGGAGAACAGGTTATATATCACAAAGAATATAGCTTAATTGTATTAAATTTACATTGTCAAAGCTAAGCGCAACAGGCTCTGATGGGGACAATCTGCGAGGAATAAACTTTGATACCAACGAATAATAACAAAAGGAAGGTAAAATATTCCTTCCTTTTAATTTTATTATTCAGAGGTTTTGTATGCCTAAGAAACCCCTAAAAAAATACAATTTTTTTCTTGTGTAAGTCATAGTAATCGGGGGGTATCCTTGGATTATCTCGTAGGGTCTACGGATATTCTACTGGATAAAAATATTGTCGCTAAAATTTTAGATATACAAAAACTAAAAGAGAACGATAGACAACATGTCTTCGCTCTCCTTGATGCATTCCTTAAACAAACTAAACTACAAAGCATTTTATAAAATAACAAAGCCACTCAAACGAATGGCTTTTACAATTAGACCTGTATTAGTAATAATTTTTTATAAAGCTCATTTTTAGGCTTTGCTTTTGTAAATTCATTATCATTTTTAAATTTTAATTGTAAACGGCGAAGTTGTTCAATATTTATTCCAAATAAATTTTCTTTAAATTCAATATATTCATAATCTTCTAAGTATAAGAAGTCTAATGTGTTAAAAGTAAAACTCAAACAATCTATTTTAAATTTTTCTTCTATATTTTTATTGTAAATTATTTCATCAAATAAATCTATCTCTAAGTATTTATAGGTGAACTCTATAAATGAATAAAAAGAAAAAGAATTAGTAAAATTTTCTGTTAATTTAATTAAATCTTCATAGTTAACTTTTTCCCATAATTCAGGTAAGCATATAAACAACTGAACGGTATATGTTGGATTTACATTTTCAAAATTACAAAGTAAAAATTCTAAATAATTAACAGACCGAATTTTCTCAATGAATCCGTTTTTTTCAATAAAAAACCTATCTATAGGAAAATATTGTATCACCTCTTTTGTGGAGCTAATTGCCATCTGAGAAGACAATTCTTTAACCTCATTTCCAATGTTTATTTTATTCATGTTTATTCTACTGAAAAAGTTCTCAATTTAGCTCTACTTACATCTAGCCCCATATTTGATAATATTGTTGGAAATTGCTGAGCTTCTGCTGCAGAAGGTTGATAATGTCCAGAGGCATTATTGATTTCCATTACTTGACCTTTAAATAACCTTAGTTGGCCTGCAGCTTGAACTTCATTAGCTCCTCCAGATAAATTAAAGTGCCCAGTTCCTACTTTAAGCTCGCCAGACGCAGTTACCACAAAATCAAAACGACCATTTGTTACAGCTCTTCCTGATAATGAAATATTTCCATCAGCTATGGTTGCCCCTAAATTTTGAAAAGCTTCACCCACCTGTGGAGCTGTATTTTTAACATTTATTAAGTTGCTTGCTTCTTCAACTGCATTCACTGCTTTCGCCGCTCTTCCGTAACCGCCAAACATATTCATGCCTCCGCTTGCGAAATCTCTTCTAGCTTCTAAGGTCCCTGCCCCAATTAATCTAGCAGTCCTATCTCCAAAACTTTCCCCATTATTATATCCTGGGTTATTTTGCCATTGCCTATAATTCTCTAAAGGACTATTTCCATTGGTATCAACATTTGCATTTTGAATTAAACCAAATAATCTAGTTTGCCCCTCAGCAACACGTTCAACTTGCCCAACCTCTAATGTACCTTTTGAATTACCTCCAAACCAGCTCTTGACTTCTTTCCAAGCCCTACTTAAAAAACCAGGTGGATCTCCTTCTAGTCTTCCATCAGGATCTATAAAACGTAAAGGATTATTGTATGCATATCTATAAGGAGACCAAGCTCTTTTTACTTCAGCCAGCGGATCAACAACTCCCCATCGTCCAAGATCAGGCATGTAGAACCTCGCCCCATAATCATACATCCCTGTTTCCTGCAACTCCTTGCCGTTGTACTTGTAACTATATAATCTCCCCAAGCTAGTGCAAGCATCTTGCTCGTATCTATATTACTTTTGACACAAACGTGACGCTTGCGCCAGCAATGGGTAATAATCATTGGCATCTGTGATTTCAAGAACACCTGCGCTGTTTCTTCCAAAACTTATCCTCGCATTTCCAAGGTGATCCTTGTATTGGTAAATACAGCTAATTGATAATAAAAATATCACACAAATCCTTTTGTGTGGCAGCTTGGGTTATTTACAATTTATTTTAGGAGGTTGAGTTATAGAAATATTTGATGTAATTTTTTTATATCTAGTTAAATCTTTCATACAAAAAAAATAACTAACTCCTTTCTTCTTATCATCTATATTATATTCAATAACATCTGTATTATATTCAATTAATCCATATTGTCCTAATTTATTAATTACTGAAGAATCTAATTTATCTTGACTATTATCACTCCAATAAAATATTTTACCATTATATTCTACATATTTTGTAGGCAACCTATTTAAAGGCTTATCATTTTCTATATAAAATTTATTTGGATTACCAATAATATTTACTTGGATAATATTCTGATCTATATTTTTGTAAGAAACCGAAAAAATTTTATCATATTTTAGTAACGATGAAGTTTTATAAAAGTCATCTATAGCTTTCTTTACAGTGGTATTATAACTATCTGAAACAGGAACTGTATTATTTTGTGCTGTACAAGACAATGATAATTGTAAAATTATTAGACATAAAAATATCTTCATTTTCATAGTATTTAATCATTTGTATAATCTACTTTTTCAACACCAGGTCCAGTTTCAGGTCTTGTTAATATTATAAAATTATGAACTAATTTGTATTCCTTCCAGCTATCCCTAAAATCTCTATCAGCTTGTGAAGCAGATGTACTAGCACTTCTACTATACCCCAATGTAGGATGCGTATGAAAACTAGTATTTGTATATAATCCACGTCTCTTTAAGTCATTTCGATTAATAGTTGTAATAGAGTTTGAATAAGAATTACCTCCATAATCATCCATATAAACGCTATTAATTTTGGCATCTTTCGAATCCTCATTAGATAAATAGGCTCCAGATAACTCAACTCCTACATAATCAGATAGCTTAACTGCAAAGTCCTCTAACTGCTTTAAGGTAGGTTGTCCTTTCTCTCCAACATTAATAATATTGTCACTAGTTTTAAAGTTTTGGCCATCCTTTAAAATTCCTTTCGCAATATTATCTACTTCTACTTTAGCTTCTCCTTTCTTATTATATGCTACATTTCCATTTTTATCTGTTTTAACAATTCTATCAGGAAGATTATTCGTTTCTCCTACTTGTTTTACATCACCTGTTTTTATATTAAAGGTAAAATCAGTCTTAGGAGCTCGTCCATCCGGATCAATAAACCTTATTGGGTTATCAAAAACATAATTATAAGGACTATGTCTTGTCATCTTCTCGGCCAATGGATCAACCACACCCCATCTACCTAAATCAGGCATATACATTCTAGCCCCATAATCATACATCCCTGTTTCCTGCAACTCCTTGCCGTTGTACTTATAACTCTTATACCCACCTATTAATCCTTTGTTTCCTCCTATATGATTCAAGCCAAATGGATAATAATTGTTAGTATCTGTTACTTCCAGAACGCCTGCGCTGTCTTTAGCAAAGCTCACCCTTATATTTCCTAAGTGATCTTTATACTGGTAAATATAACGATTTTCTGTGAAACTGTAAAAACCTTCAGAAGTAGGTACAAAGTCTAACTGCCACTTCGGTTTAGAAGGAAACATTCCCTCAATGGTCTTAGTATATGCCTGCTCTTCATAAGCAAAACTTGTTTTATCCAGTAATAAAGGTCCTCCCATTAATCCATTATTATAATAACGATATTGAAAGCTATCCAGATAATCCGTGGTCGTGGTATCTCCTATATCTCCATCTTTTGCGCTATGCTTAGTTGTTCTAAGTTTTACTCCATCTGCACGATACAGGTGATTGATATTGGTATTATAATTCCATCCCAAAATTTTCTGACTTATAAAAAACTGATTAGTTAAATTCAGATAATTATAGGAAATAATATTAATATTTTTATCCTTCATGTTAATCATATTTCCATTTACATCATAATCTATTATATTATTTCCGCCTTCATACCCGGTATCATTCATCGCAGATTCTATCACCTGATTCAGGCGGTTTCCGGTATATTTATATTCAAGGTTATCTACCAATGCAGGAGTTTGACCTGATATTGGAGTGGCTTTTCGTTGCAGGGTATTGATGTTTCCATTCAGATCATAGGTAAGATATTCATCAAAATTACCATTGGCAGGATTAGTGGCATTAGGTTCTGAGTAAAAGCCATTTTTTAAACGGTTTAGAGGATCATATTCATAGTTGTATCTTTTCAGAATATCTTCTGAAGAATTCTTCCAGTCGATCTCTGCAATATTTCCGTTAAACTTCCCAGGTGATTTTGCTGAAGATACAGGATTATGATATTTTATTTCATACCCAAACAATCTTCCATTTAGATTAGAAGGATCATTGATCTTAGTCATCCAACCACGGATATTGTACTTATAATCTATCTGCTGAAGCGCAGATCCTGCAGCAATGCCACCCACTTTTTTAGATTCCAGCTGGGAAAGTTCATTATAGGTATTCTGGGTAAGGATTTCTGTGGGATTAGCATCTACCTGATGTTTGTGTACCAGGAGCCTGTTCTGGTGGTCATAAGCAAAGGTTTCGGTGATGACTCTTTCTGTGTCTGTTTCCAGTCTCTTATGTCTGGTGATCACCGTTTGAGCTAGTCCTGCAAAATCCAGCTTGGATTCTGTTTGGGTATAACCTCCCAAATGATTAATGGAATGGGTTCCTATCACTCGTCCTTTGGTATCATAGTATGTATAATTCTTGGTCCAGTTGTCATCTTCAATATTTTTTACCAGACTCATCAAAGGAAGTCCTTTGGTACTTTTCCCTTCCGGGGATACCGTTTCTTTTAACGTTTCTACTCCCTGAATGGTAGAAGGAAATGATGGATTAAAGTTATACCCCGGATAAGTATCATAATAGTTAACCGAAAAGACTGTTTCAAGATAAGGGAAATTGGTGTTAGTATAAAATATCTGCATTCCGTTTTTTGTAAAGCCGGTGGCAGATCCATTCTCAGTCATCACTGCATCTCCAATCATTGTCTGCATATAAGCTCTGCTGCTCCCACTCACAATACCTGTTATGATTACTCTTCCTAATGCATCGTATTTTGTAAACAACCATTTATTCGTTGGGCTCATATTAGCATCCTGGGTAAATATTAATCGATCAGCCTTATCATAAACCATATATTCCCAACCTTTACCAGGAAGTTTCTTTTCTACCAGTCTTCCTCTTCCGTCGTAACGGTACTGGTAACAGAGATCATTGAGCAGAGATTCACTAATAGGTTTTTGAACCGCATTGGGAGGAATCACAAAGGCCAGCTGATCGTATTCGTTATACACATAGTAAGTATCTGCCTGCTCGGTGGAGCCCATCAGTTTTCTTACCAGCAAGGTTTGGCCTTTTCCGTTTTTGAACTCCACCGTTGGGTTTCCATCTTCATCTGTCACTGTATTCTTATACAAGGTACCAGGTGCATATAAAACAGCCGGAGATAGGCTTATCCCACTTTTAGTGGCCCCGTTTTCCCAGGTGGTGGTGGTAATATGCTGGTACACTTCATTGCCTATATTGGTTTCATACCCAAACTTCACAGGCTTAGTACTCCAGTCATTCCCCACCTGGATCTGTTGCTGAAGCCTGTTCAAAGGAGAGTTTTCCAATATTTTCTCGGAATAGATCTTTTCTGAGCCATAAGGAGAATTGCTGGCATTGGATAAAGGATTGGGAATAATCCCCCCATTCAAAGTTCCTGATTGAGGTACGGGAAGATAATCTTTTACCTGTCTTCCGAACTGGTCATATTCAATGTGAGTAACCACATCCTTTCCCAAGGGAGAGGCTTTTACATTCACTACCTGTTTAGGTCTTCCCAAACCATCAAAATACTGGACGGTTTGAGTTTGTTTTGCTCCGGCATCACTTTGGGTTTTCTCTTCCAAATAAGTTCGGGAGTATATATAATTTTCATTGACTACTCCATGCAATCCATCCGGTAATTGAATTTGTGCTTTTGTAGTTCCCATGATTAACAGAGTAACTACGGGGATTATTATTTTTTTCATCGTATTTTAATTTATTGGAAAAGTAAAATCTAAGTAATATGAAGTATTGTCAGGTACACCTGTTACGCCTAATCCTTCGACTTTTTTCACCAATAATTCTCCATTGGTTCGAATTAGTATATTCCAAAGAAATCCATTGCTATATGCACCTGAAACATTCTTTTCAGTCTGAGGTAAGCAGGAACCATTTATTTTTCCAACAATAACTCCACTAGTTGTCCAGGGTTTTCCAACCCCAGAAGAAAACCCCATTTGAATTCTATAGTTTGTTGTATTTGCTAATGATATACCTCCACCACCAGAAACTAACATACTTACATTACAATTTAAAGCTGTACATGTTCCATTTAGATTAGCCATATTTTGTCCGTTTGTATTAATTTCATCCTGAGCTTTCTGATCCGCATCAGCCTGGCTCACATAGGAGTAGTAAGTATTTGCGGGTACCGTATAAATATAACTGCTTCCCACTGCATTGGTACCACAATTATTTCTTGTAAAAGGCTCACTTTTAATCGAATTATAATGTTTCTTTGGAGCGTAATTATATTTATATTCTTTTATAATTTTATTTTCAGAATCTAATATTTTTTCAAGTCTATTATTGAATGTATCATATTTATAGTATTCTTTAAATCCAGAAGCAGATGTAATTGTTTTAACTCCAATTAAGGGATCATAAGTATATGTGGTAATTTTAAAGTCTTTAAATTCTGCTTTAGTTCTAAAATCATTTAACTTAGATACCAAATCATTTTCTGTCAGGTCATCAATATCCAGATCGGACTTCTTTACAATGTCCAATTGCAGGTAAGAATTACTACTATTAGGATCTAAGCCGAAAGCTTGCATTACCTGCGAGTAACTTGCTCCCTCTATTTTTGCAATAATGTGTGTTTTATTATATCCCCAAATAATTGTAGTTGGAATATTTTGTTTAGTTGTATACTGTAGTATATTTCCATTATCATACAAATTATAAGTTATTTCCGTTGTGGCAACATTATTTGATACATCATATGATAAAACTGAAGTAGGGTTCAAGTGCTCATTATTATCATATTTAGTTTCCATTAGTGAGGTTCTTTTGATGATGCCATTATTTGTATTTCTAATAATTTCTGTTTCAAGAGGAACGCTTAAGATATTAGCCGTAAATAATTTTGTGTTATTTTTTTCAATAGAGTATTTAATATTTTCTATATTAATTTCTCCACCTGGAAATTCAGTTAACTTAGATTTAATCTGATTATAGGAATTATAGGAAAAATTGTTTTTTGTAACTATTGAATCTACTCCAAAATAATCTATGGTTTCTTTGTTTTGTAATATTGTTTCAGTTGAATATATAGGATAATATCCTACAGCTGATTTATAATGCTGCACAAATGAGGGATCACTGCCTGTCCCAAATGAATTTAAAACATACACATAGAACATTGGGTGTATCATAGTAACACCATAGCTAAATGGGGAGTTTTGTACTATATAATTATATTTCTCCTCTTTTAATTTTAAAGAATTACTATTAAAATAACTATTTCTTAATATACTCCCATTCTCTATTTTATTACCTTTGACCGATGGTAAAAATATAGGTCTGCTATAAGTGGCTATACCAAAGTGAATATCTTCATTGTTGGAATATAATGTCTCTGTTTTACCTTTAGTATTTCCTGCTCCGTCTACTTCCTTTTTTATCACTTTAGAATAACCTACATTATTTCCTGATGAAAGGCTAAAGGTACTTGATATTGAGCTTGATTGCATAGAAACAAAAGATCCTTGTCTGGTTTTTATTACAGGTCTTCCTGCACAATCACCTATTTCAAAAAAAGTTTCTCCATTATCTTCTCTTATCATATTAATAGGATTAGGTGTTAACCCATTTTGATATTCAAATGTAGTAGTTTTCAAAAGTTGATTGTTGTTATCATAATTTCTTTGTTCCTTTAGTCTTAACCCATTCCCCTTATTGTACTTGTATTTATTATAAAGATAGAATAGATTAGAAGCTTCATTAAGCTCATAAATAAAAATAGATGAACCTTTGGTAGGATATTCTATTTTTTCTAATATCCCACTTTGGGTGTAGTTGATATCAGGATTTTTTTTGTTATTATTTATTTCTGTAACAGGTATATTAATATTATAATTAAAGTCAGTGGGATTAAGATGGATCGTTTTATTAGTAAATCCTCCATTGGAGTATCCCCAATAATCTACGGCATAAGATATTTTAGGGGGTAGTAATGTTTCATTATAATAAAAAGTATATCTCTCATCATTGTTTTTTTGTATAGAATTAAGTTTTAGCCTTTTATTTCGTTCTGGGTTAAAAGAATTATTAATCAGGTTGGATGCATCCACTGCTTGAGGCAGAAAATAGTCATACTGGAATTTGTATTCACTTACAATTATATCATTATTAGTTGATAATGTTATTTTGTCTAATTTTTTAGTATTAAAATCAACTCTGTCAGAATAACTAAAAATTAATTTACCATTATCACTTATTATATTTGATGGGAATAAATACTTTTGTTGTGAATCACTTCCTGATGAATTTACTACAAAATCATTTAACCCTCCAAATCGATTTGGATTGGGAAGTGGAGCTGGATCATTGATATTATAAAAATCCAAATAACTTGATGAACCCTGTTTGCAATTATTACTAGTATAATTAGTTGTATAATTTAAAAACCAAGTGGTTCCTCCTAAATTTGAGACTAATGAAGTATTTATATATTGAAATAATATTTTTTTATTATTTGTATCTATAATTTCACTTATATGAAAATTTCTTCCGACAGTTTTTGAACTATTAATAATATCTTCAACATTATTAAACTTATACGTAAAACCTTTAGGGTCTTTAATTGTAAAACCTAAACTTGTTTTTTCAAATTTATACCCTTTTTTATTTAATGCCGTAAATGTTATAGATCCATTATAATTTGCATTATAATTTTCAAAATTCGAAATTAAAAACTCAACTTTTTCTCCCAATAGATTCATAACAAAAATATCTGGCTGCATATCTATTGCATCAAAATTAGAAGAAAGACTAGTGTACATACCATTTCTTGGCACATTATTATTAGTCGCAATATAATAGCCATATGTGTTAAAAGATGGTGAATCATTAAAATTGGTAGGCCCATTGGCTAAAGGAAATGTACTTGCATATGGAAGCGAAGATTTCGCAAAGTCAAGTCTGTAACGTATATTATCACTAAAGTCATCATATCCATATATACTTTGTACTATTGTAGGAAAACCTATATCCCACCCAAGACCTACCTGACCAGCTTCATCCATTACTTTAATACCATTACCAGAAATATAATTTAAGTTTATGGGTAAGTTTACATCTCCTGATCTTAAGTTAAAAAGGTTTATGGTTGGATTATTCTTTCCTAAATATTCATTATTATTTATGTCTCCATACTTTAAAAACATCTGGCTTGAAGGAGCCTTTGGAGGTTCAGGAAAATAATAGTTAGAGTAATTTGCCTGTCCGTATAATATACTACTCAAATAAGAAAAAAGGGTGATAAAAGTTATTTTTGTTAGAATTAAATATTTTTTCATATCTGTTTATTTCTTTATAAGCTTTGCATTCGCTGTTTTATTATTATCAGTTTTTATGGTCACCAGATATGCTCCTTGTATCAAAGCCTGAGTATCAATCTTAGTCACTCTGTTCTTAGTTTTTAAACTCTGAAGCTGTCTTCCGCTCATATCATACAACATAATATCTGCTTCTTTAAAATCAAAACCGATTTCTACGTAGGCATAGTCTGATACCGGGTTCGGGTAGATCTTAATATCATATTTGGCAATCAGATCACTCACCTGCTTGTCTCCAAGCTTTACAATCTTCCAGTTTTCTTTCCCTAATTCTTTAGCACTGGTTCCGGCTAACACAATAGAACCATCTCTGTTCAGTTTCAAATCAGAAAGTCTTTCCTCTTTTTGTCTGGATTCTCCTGTTATATGTTTTCTCCATTGTTCATTTCCGTTGCCATCTAAATATAACATCCAGAAGGTCTCATCATCTTTTTCTATTCTTCCTTCTGCTTGAGTGTAACCTCCAAGTAAAATTCCTTTTGAAGAGTTGTCATCTGCGGAATGAATCACACTCATTCCCATCAGAATATCACGGTTTTTGAAATTGTATGACTTTTGCCACTGCTCATCGCCTCTTTCATTCAATGCAATCAGCCATAGATCTGTACCTTCTTCAATGCCTACTGTTTTGTTTCCTGATTGTTCTGATCGGGATTCACCACCAATAACATAACCGCTTGATGTTAAGGCCAAGGTTCTGATATGGTCATCTCCCTTACCTCCAAAGTTCTTTTCCCATTCTACTTTTCCGTTTTTATCCAGTTTTACCACCCAAAAATCTCCTTCTCCGTAATTTTCGGTTTTTTTTGTACCTCCGGTGTTACTTCGCGAGTATATTCCAAGTAATGCTCCACCATCTCTCGTTGGAATCATTTTCTCTACTTCGTCTAAGCCTTTTCCGCCTAATATCAATTGAGAAAGTTCTTTACCGTCTTTGTCGAGTCTGGTTATCCAGACATCTTTGGAACCATAGCCTTTGGAAGAGTTCTGGACATTCCCGGCGACAAAAAAGCCTAAGTCTGTCGTTTGAATAACAGATTTAGCTTCCTCATCAGAAGAAGTACCCAATGTTTTCTGCCATAATTCATCACCGAATTCATTGATCCGGATGAGCCAGATATCGGAACCACCTTTGGAATCATCTTTCTTATCGAGTCCTTTTCCTGAATAAGAAGTTCCGGCTAAGAGAAATCCACCATCCTGAGTGCTTACTGTTGCGGATAAATAATCATGATTTTGCCCTGAGAAATACTTTTCCCAAGCCTGTTCTCCCAGCTGATTCAGCTTCACCAGATGGAAATCATAGCCGTTGTTTTGTTTATTGCCTTGTTGGAGTTTATCGCTCTGTATAGAGCTGCCTGTAATAAGATACTGCTGATCGATGGTCGTAGTCACCTGACTTAGGAAATCCTGGGTAGTGGATTGGATATCTTTCTGCCAGAGTACTTCCTGAGCAGACATACCCAAAACCGTGCATATAGTACATGCACCGAGATAAATTTTTTTCATTCCCGTGTTGTTTTTGAGTTTAATGATTAGGTTTTTAAATTCGCACAAATTTAACTTTTTTTCGTTAGTACAAATCATATCCATGTGATTTAACACAAAATATTTGTAATGAATTATGGAATTTCATTACATCTTTATGATCTTATACTATTTTATCCAAAGCTACCACAGCACAACGACAGAACTTGTCGTAACAAAAACAAAAAAGGGCCAGCTCCGAAGAGCCAACCCTCAAAACATTAACTGTTTATTGATTGAATTATGATGTTTCTTTATTTCCAGCCACCACCCAAACTTTTATAGATGTCTACTACTGTACTCAGTTGTTTTTGCTTCGCTTCTATCAATTCCATTTTAGCATCTAGAGCTCTCTTTGGTTTAAAAGAACTTCAAGGTAATCTGCTCTGGAGTTTCTGAACAACTGGTTGGCAATATCAATAGATTGATCCAACGCTTTTGTTTCCTGAGATTTCAATTGATAATACTGGTCTATATTTTTAACTTTTGACATCAGATTGGCTACATCCAGATAAGCATTTAAAATGGTTTTATCATATTCATATAATGCCTGAATCTGTTTAGCATCCGCAGTCTGAAAGTTCGCTTTGATGGCACTTTTATTAATCAGTGGCCCAGCCAGTTCCCCTACAAGGTTGTAAGCAATAGATTCCGGCATTTTCACCAGATAAGATGGCTTAAACGCTTCCAGTCCCAACGTTGCAGAAATTTCCAATGATGGATAAAACTCTTTTCTCGCTGCTTCTACATCCAGTTTTGAAGCCTTTAATTCCAATTCAGCCTGCTTGATATCAGGACGGTTAGCCAGCAATTGTGAAGGAATGCCTGTATACACCGTTGGCGGAATCGTTGACATGAAGTTTTCCTTTGTTCTCACAATTGGTTGTGGATATCTTCCCAACAACGCATTGATCTCATTCTCTTTTTCTGTAATCTGCTGACGGATGGTATATTCTGAAGCCTTGGATTTTGCTAATTCTGCTTCAAATTTCTTCACTGCCAATTCTGTAGCAGCAGCAGCTTCTTTCTGAATTTTGGAAATTTCCAATGCTCTTTGCTGAAGTTTGATATACTGCTGAATAATATCCAATTGATTATCCAGAGCCAATAATTCATAGTAATTATCAGCCACTTCTTCAATAAGATTAGACAATACAAAGTTCTTCCCTTCTACCGTAGAAAGATAATGTGCCACTGCGGATTCCTTTTCTGTTCTCAGCTTTTTCCAGATATCGATTTCCCAGCTCGCATTGAGACCTGCTTCAAAATTTCCTAGCGGATCTGGTATTGGTTTACCGGGTTCCATTTCTGTACTGGCATCTCCAGCTCCTTCACTCGTATAACGGCCAGCTTTTTTCAATCCCGCTCCTATTCCCGCAGAAACTGTAGGAGTTAATCTTCCTTTTTTAGCTAAAACGCCACTCTTGGCAATTTCAATTTCCTGAAGAGTGATCATCAGCTCCTGATTGTTCTTTAAAGCTGTTTCAATAAGGCTTACCAGATTCGGATCAGTAAAAAACTGTCTCCAGGGAGTGGTTCCACTGTTGTTATTCGCATCCTGCTGTTCTTCCTGATTGAAATTTTGAGGAATATTTGTTTTTACCTCATCATTTATGACGGTTGCCATTGGTGCCTTACAACTTGCTAGCACAAGAGATAAGGCAATGGCTGTTATTATATTTTTAGTCTTCGAATTTTCCATCGTGTTCATAAGGTTCAGTTTGTTCTGTTAAAGGATTCTTCTCTTCATATTTAGCCAGTTTCGATTTTTCAGCTATAGTCCCGAAGATGTAGTACAATCCCGGAATAATCATCAATCCGAAAATAGTTCCTATCAGCATCCCTCCTGCTGCTGCCGTTCCAATGGTACGGTTACCAACTGCACCCGGTCCTGTAGCGATCACCAACGGAATCAATCCGGCAATGAATGCAAATGAGGTCATCAAAATAGGACGGAAACGAATGGCAGCTCCTTCAATAGCAGCCTGCATCACAGGAATTCCTTCTTCAGCCTTTTTCTGTACTGCAAATTCTACAATTAACACGGCATTTTTACCTAAGAGCCCGATAAGCATTACCATAGCTACCTGAGCATAGATATTATTTTCCAGTCCTAACAATTTCAGACATAGAAACGCTCCAAAAATCCCCACTGGTAATGATAAAATTACAGGTAACGGAAGAATAAAACTTTCATACTGAGCAGAAAGGATCAGATAAACGAATCCTAAACACACCAGGAATACAAATACAGCTTCATTTCCACGGCTTACTTCATCTTTTGAAATCCCAGCCCAGTCGATACCAAAACCTCTCGGAAGTGTTTTATCTGCTACTTCCTGAATAGCCTGAATAGCCTGTCCACTACTGTATCCCGGCGCCGGAGTACCACTCACCTGAGCAGAGTTATACATATTATGTCTTGTCATCTCAGATAGACCATATACTTTCTCCAATCTCATAAAGTCTGAATAAGGCACCATCTGATCTTTGTCATTTTTAACATATAACTTCAATAAATCTGTTGGTAAAGCTCGATATTGAGGTCCTGCCTGAACAATCACTTTATAAGGTCTGTCAAAACGAATAAAACTCGTCTCATAGTTGGATCCAATCAAGGTAGATAAGTTATCCATCGCTTTTTCAATCGTCACTCCTTTTTGCTCAGCAAGGTCATTATCTATCCTAAGCATATATTGAGGAAAACTCGCAGAATAGAAGGTAAATGCAGACCCCAGCTCCGGACGTTTCTTTAACTCCTTTACAAAATCATTGCTTACCTGTTCCATTTTATGATAATCGCCGCTTCCTGCCTTATCAAGCAACCGGAGTTCAAAACCTCCTGCTGCACCATATCCCGGAACGGAAGGTGGTTGGAAAAACTCAATATTGGCTCCCGGTATATTTTTGGCTTTTTCTTCCAGTTTTTCAATAATTTCAGCGGCTGATTCCTTACGTTCATCCCAGCTCTTAAGATTAATAAGACAGGTTCCGGAATTTGATCCGGTACCTTCTGTTAAGATCTCATATCCTGCCAATGATGAAACCGACTGTACTCCATCAATATCTTCTGATTCTTTTAAAAGTTCTCTTGCGATCTGATTGGTTCTTTCCAGCGTAGATCCCGGCGGTGTTTGGATAATCGCATAGATCATCCCCTGATCTTCAGCAGGGATAAATCCGGATGGAATTGAATTACTCAGAAAATAAGTACCTGCACAAAAAGCTAATAAAAGAGGTAATGTGAACATTTTCTTAGTTACCGTCTTATTTAGCATTTTCTCATACCTTCCAGCACCTTTCGTAAACAGATTATTAAATTTATCAAGGAAAATCGTAATTGGAGTTTTCTTCTTAGCTTTTCCGTGATTATTTTTAAGAATTAAAGCACACAATGCTGGTGTCAAAGTCAAGGCTACTACTCCCGATAAAATAATAGAAGACGCCATTGTAATCGAAAACTGGCGATAAAACACCCCAACCGGTCCGGACATAAATGCAATCGGAATAAACACCGATGCCATTACCAGAGTAATGGCGATAATTGCTCCACTGATCTCATGCATTGCTTCCTCCGTAGCTTTTAAAGGAGAAAGGTTCTTCTCTTCCATCTTGGCATGCACCGCTTCAATCACCACAATGGCATCATCAACAACGACCCCAATGGCCATTACCAAAGCAAACAGTGAGATCATATTCAGAGTAATCCCAAATGCTGACATCACCGCAAAAGTTCCTACCAACGAAACAGGAACAGCTAGTGCAGGAATCAATGTGGAACGCCAGTCCCCAAGGAAAAGGAATACCACAATAGCTACCAGTACAAAAGCTTCAAACAAAGTATGGATTACTTTTTCCATAGAAGCATCCAGGAATCTGGAAACGTCATAACTGATCTCATAATGCATCCCTTTAGGGAAATTATTTTTCTCAAGGTCTGCCATTAATGTTTTTACATTCTTAATAACATCACTTGCATTAGATCCATAAGACTGTTTTACGGTAATAGCAGCAGAAGGTTTTCCATTCAATGTAGAATAAATATCATACATGGAACTTCCGAATTCAATATCAGCAACATCTTTTAATCTTATAGATTCACCATTAGGCTTAGCCTTTAGAATGATATTACCATAGTCTTTTTCATTATTATAACGGCCCGGATATTTCAATACATATTCAAATGACTGGGAGCGTTTTCCTGAACTCTCCCCGGTTTTCCCCGGAGATGCTTCCAAACTCTGCTCATTCAATGCTTCCATCACTTCATCTGCTGAAATATTATACGCAGTAAGTCTATCAGGTTTAAGCCAGATACGCATGGCATATTCACGGGTTCCCAAAATATCAGCGAAACCTACTCCACTTACCCTTCTCAATTCAGACATCACATTGATATCGGCATAGTTGAACAGGAATTTCTGATCAGCTTTTGGATCATCACTGTACAGGTTAATGTACATCAGCATATTCGGTTCTTCACGGGTAATTTTTACCCCTTCACGAACAACCAGAGGAGGTAATTTGTTAACCACTGAAGATACACGGTTTTGAACGTTTACTGCTGCAACGTTGGGATCTGTTCCCAGATCAAATACCACCTGAATGGAAGCTTCTCCGTCATTTCCGGCATCCGAGGTCATATATTTCATACCCGGAACCCCGTTTAATCCTCTTTCCAATGGGATGACAACAGATTTAATTAATAATTCGTTGTTGGCACCAGGATATTCTGCGGTAATATTTACTTTAGGTGGAGAAATTGAGGGAAACTGGGTCACCGGAAGTTTTACCAATGACAATATCCCTAAAAATACAATAATCAATGAGATTACAATAGACAGAACAGGTCTGCGGATGAATTTCTTAAACATACTACTTCATTTTAGAGACCACTACTCTGCTTTTAATTTCAATGATTGAAGAACTTTTTTAGGATCCTGGAATTTTGTTTTTATTTTCTGGTCATCCTTCACCTTCTGAACACCCTCCAAAAGAATCTGATCTCCTTTTGAAATCCCTGAGCTTACCACATAAAGATCCGGAAGTTCATAGGCTACTTTAATATTTTTGGATCTGGCAGTACCGTTTTTATCAATAACAAATACATATTTCTGATCCTGAATTTCATAGGTAGCTTTCTGAGGAATAATAAGAGCATTGTGAACCGGCATCGTCATTTGTACTTTACCGGTTTCTCCATTTCTCAGAAGCTTGTCTGGGTTTGGAAATTTCGCTCTAAAAGCAATATTCCCGGTTTCATTGTCAAATTCTCCTTCAATAGTCTGAATTTCTCCCTTTTGGGTATATGTTTCGCCATTTGCTGTAATCAGTGATACCTGATTACTTCCTCTGTCTGCTGCATGGGTCTGATAGCTTAGATATTCCGGTTCAGAAACGTTGAAATAGGTGTAGATGCTTGTATTATCTGATAATGAGGTCAACAGATCGCCTTCGTCTACCAAACTTCCCAACTTTAAAGGAATTCTATTGATAATTCCTGAAAACGGAGCTTTAATATCGGTAAAAGACAAATGGATCTGAGCCAGCTTCATTTCTGCATTGGCAGCATCCAGTTTAGCTTTAGCCATTGCCTTTTCATTTTTGGATACAATATTGTTTCCGGCTAATGTGCTTGCGTTTTTCAGTTCGATAGAAGCCTGCTCAACTTCAGCTTTTGCTTTTAATAATTCTGCCTGATACAGTTTAGGCATAATACGGAACAGGGTTTGTCCTGCCTGTACATACTGACCTTCATCGACAAAAATTTTCTCAAGGAATCCTTTTTCCTGCGCTCGGACTTCAATGTTCTTTACAGATTGAATCTGAGCTACATATTCCTTGTTAATTACAGTGTCCATCACTACCGGAGATGTTACCGGATAAGTGGTTACTTCTTCTTTCTCCTCTTTTTTCTTATTGCAGCTTACGGCCAGTAAAAGGACACTAAGTGCAATAGCTGAGGCAACTCTTTTTATCATAATTCTAGAGTTTTATAAATCGTTAATGTTTTGAATAGAAATAAAATGGTAATAGAGAAAATAGTACGATGTGATGATTACCGCATACACAACGTAAAGCATTCCCCACCTGAAAACAGGTAGAAACTCACTAGGAAAAATGAAATTCTAAATTCTTATAGAACGGATCAGAATAAACTTTTTGGCAGTAATCCCCCAGATAAAACCATGAATATCCGGTCTAAACTGTTTATTACTCTTTAATCCAAAAATATAGACCAAACCGAAAACTCCGGCAAAAACAACAATCGCCTGAAATACATCAGACAGCTGAAAGTCATTTTCCGCAAGTTCTAAAGTTGCATTGTCTATGGTATCTGCCATTTGCTGAATTGAAAGTTTTTCATAGGTCTGATTCAGCTTATTGGCTCTTTTAGGTAAATGATGAGAAACATGACCGGAATAGTCATTTCGTAGCGTTTTAACGTTAAGCCTGCTTTCTACTACAAAAAGCAGAAAAAGACCAGTTAAAAAATATACTATAAAGTTTCTCATTTTGAAGTCGCAAATGTACATCTAGATTATTATATCATCATAATAGATTAACAAAATTTAACGCTTCTTTAAATAACCTGAATCTGAAATTTCACATAATATGCAATACATTAGAAAACAAGCTTTTATAAACCAATTAAGCTCCTCATCCATATCATAATACTTCTCGGTTCTTACTTTTTCAATTGACTTGTGTCTTGTTTTTCGACATTTTATTTAGAACAAACTCATGAATCAAGAAAAATATCAACTTGAAAAACTAAAATTTATCATAATTTCAAATTATTAATATAAGCATATTGTTATTCTCTAATTTTAGAATTATTTTTGCAAAAAATTTACACAACAAATGAACTACGAAAAAAAATCCATTATTCTATTGAAAATAAAACGGTTAAAAAACCATCATCTGCACCTTCAATCACAAAATTCTTACTATAAATAATCAGTTTTTGTTTCACGGAAGAATGTTTTAAAAAGAATGGACAAAACCTATCTGATTAAAACACAATGTTAGTTTATGAAAAATTAACATATATTTATTAAAAATATTCGTATTTTTATATAGTATTAATATCATATTTCATGAAACACTTTAAAATCACTTATCATTATGAAAAAATTATTAACAACACTCCTTTTGGGATTGGCAATTCTTTCCTCAACAGCGTGTAAACACCCCGGAAAAGAAGCTGAAACTGTTACCACTGCTGTTCCCGAAAATACAGATGACATTTCAAAAAATGTATATGTTGACAGCTATGGAGAAAAAATAGAAGTTACTATAAACCGGACTAAAAATACAGCAACGGTACATTTAAACGGTAAAACTTATGACCTTAAAAAAAGTGAAGCTTTACCAGACTATACCGCCTCAAATGAAGAGTACCAATACTCTGAAATTAAAGGTAATATCACTTTTTTAAAGAAGAATGTAGATATGGTGCTCTTCCATCTTAAACAGGCAAAAAAAGAGTCTGGTCCGGCAAAAATGGCATCGTATTAGCTTATGTACAAACAGAAAATTTAAAATTAAAATTTATGAAAAGCTTGTATTACTATTTATCCGCTCTTTTCCTGACTGTATTTCTTGTTTCTTGCCAGACACAAACTGCACAGAAACCTACAACAGATATTACTGGAAAAAAATGGAAATTAACTGAGCTTAACGGTCAACCGATTGCATTAAAGAACCCAAAAAATAACCCTTATTTCAAACTTGATATGAATGGGATGAAATATGAAGGTCACGCAGGATGTAACGGATTAGGAGGAACTTTTGAGATCAAACAGGATGTGATGAGAATCAAATTCAACCAAGGGATGTCTACCATGATGGCTTGTGAGGATCTTGATATCGAAAATCAGTTTACAAAAGCAATCCTTGCCGCTGATAATTACTCTGTTAATGGAAATACATTAACTTTAAATAAAGCGAGAATGGCACCTTTAGCTAAATTCATTCTTGAATAAGAAAAAAATAATTAGATTTAATATAAAAAGACGTCCTTGTATGGGGGCGTCTTTTTTACTTTTTATGATATATCATATAGGAAACCAAAAGGCAAATATTTACCAGAACAGCAAATGAATTTGATAAAATAATGGGAAGTTCATCTTTTACAAAGCCATACCACACCCATAAAGACAATCCGGAAATAAGAACCAAAAGCATAAGCAGGGAAATATCTTCAACATTTTTCTCCCGAATCACTTTTACAAGCTGTGGAATCATGGATATGGAGGTAAGAACTCCTGCAATAATCCCTAATAGATTTTCATTCATATAGTATGGCCGTTAAGATTACATTTGATAAAAGTTATTTATTAAATCTATTTAATGAAACTTCTTCATCTAGGGGAATATCTTCTTCAATAAAACGGAAAAGATCTCTTGAGAAATAACATCCGTTCAGAATTCCTCTTGCTCCCAGTCCATTGAAAACATACAAATTTTGATAGCTTTCATGCCTTCCTATAATTGGTCTTCTGTCTTTTACAGTAGGTCTGAAGCCAAAATTAACTTCTTTTACTTCAAAATCATAAGGATAGAATTCAGACAATCCGTTGACTAATTGATCAACCGCTGAATCGTCAATATGATGGTGAAGCTGCTCCCGGTCATAAGTCCCACCATAGAAATAAAGTCCATTTCCGGTAGGAAAAAGGAAGTGTTTCTTTTTAATCGTAATATTTTCAGGAATAGGTTGAGAAAGTTCAACTTTTATATGATGTCCCTTATTTGGGTTCACTGCAATTTCTGAAAAATAAGGATTGTCCTTCACTCCCATTCCTTCACAGAAAATAATATTTTTAAAATTAAAATCTTTATAAATCCCTTCTGATGGATTCAACTTAGCATATTCAAACTTTTCGCTGATAAGAAACCCATTTTTTTCAAAATAATTGAATAAACCTGCGAAAAATCCATTAACATTTAATCTAGCAGACTGGTTTACCTTTCCGGAGAGAAAGTCGTTTTTTACTACATTTAAAGACTCAAAATTTTCATCCAAAAAGTTCGAAAGTTCTTCGTTTCCCGATTTTTTAAGCCAAAGCTTCTGCTCATTTTCATCATGAAAAATTCTGTGAATAGGTGCATTGATGAGATAGTTCTCTCCGGTATACGATTCTATCTCCTTAAGACTGCTCTTCAGAAAATCAATTTGCTCCTGAACTTTCCAGAATGTGGTAAACTTTTTAAGTACAACAGGGTTAATAATCCCTGCAGAAACCTGGGAAGCACTTTTTCTTCCTTCAGAAAAGATCACAAAGGATTTATTGTTTTTAATCAGTTGATGAGCTAAAAAAAGCCCGGCATATCCATCTCCTACAATAATATAATCTACATTTTTCATATGAGCAATTTCATTTATTTAAAGGTCATATGCAATCGCCTATATCATTGATTATTGATTAGCAATAAACAAAGGGCGATTTCATAATAAAAAAAAACCTGAGTAAAAATACTCAGGTTTTGCATAAATATCAAGTGAAATTTAGTAATTCCACATATCATTTTCCATTTCTAGAATTTGTGACTTGATTCTGTTGCTTTCTTCTAGCTGATCATCAGCATCTTTAGGGATATAATCTTTAATGGTACCATCTCCTAAACCGCTTGAAGATTTATAAATTACAGAAGAGAATCTTCTTGCATTGATAATATCATCAAAAGACAGGTCTGCAGAAGAGTTTTTTCTGTTGTAAACATAATTGTTTGCTAAAACATCTCTTGCATTAGGATAGAAAATCCAGAATAGGTCGATAAGATCATCATTGCTTGCAATTGGCTTACCGTCTGGTCCTATAACTCCTTGTACTGCAGGATCTGGTCCCATTGCTGCAATACCAAGAGGTCTGTATTTCATCTGTCCGTCTCTCTTATCTACGAACCACATTCCCATGATTTTAAGCACTTTTACTTTCTCAGTAGTCGTCTTAAATACGTCTGTATATTCTTTTTTCTCCTGTTCAGTTAATTGTCTTCCTGAGTTTAGAATATCAATAGCAGCATCGTTGATTCTAACGTTCTCTAATCTTTTTTGGATTCCCTCCGGTGAAAGCTTTACAGTAAAGTTTTCGTCGTCATACACCTGCTCAATTTTACCACTTAAAGCTGCATCTAACAGTAACTGGTATAGAGATCTAGTAGGCGTAGAAAGAAGACCGTCCGGATTATCATAGTAAAATGGCTGATTGATCTTATCATTCATATCGATGATTTCCCAAACAAACATACTCTTAAGGATGTCTTTGTCTTCCACAAATCCATATTCAAGAGGCTTTACTGTTTTATCAATAATAGTATCACCAACTTTTTGTTTGTTCTCCGCTCTCATCTGTCTAAACTCTTCTGGAGAAGAAGCGTTCAGAATAGTCTGGGAAAATGCAAATCCCGAAACTAATACTAAAAGGGTGCTAATATATTTTTTCATAATAAATTACAATTTTAGTCCTATTGAACATTAATAATAATAGGAGTAATGTTTTTAATCTGTTGGCCTTCCAATCCTTGAGCTGTTGCTTTAATATCAAAGATAGATACAACATCTCCTGCTCTCAGATTCTTTATTAATCCTGCTGCTTCACCTAATGTATTTCCATGAATCAATAGTGCTGCTCTACCAGGTACTCTTACCATGAACTGTGTTACATTGAACGAAACAGGGAAATCGAAGTCAGGAATAGCAGCCTGTACAGATTGGTTAGGAATAGAAGTTGCCGGCATCGACAATACATTCTGTCCTCTCATCTGACCTTGCGGTGGCGGAACATTCTTGATTCTATATTCAAATACCTGAGATACTGATTTTCCATAAGGATCTACTCCAGATAATGTCAATTTCACTGTAGTACCTGTTGAAGGTTTTACAATCCACTTACCAGGGCCTGTATTTCTTACAGAAGCTCCCGGAGCTGATAATGAAAGTTTAGAATTATCTGCACCTAGGATAGATCCTGATACAGGGTTTTCTAATCCTCTATACATTACGTTCATTTTATCAGCAGAAAGTAATAATCCTTTTTCAAGTTTTACTTCTCTAGGTCCAGCAATTACATTATAAGTATGCGTCCAAGGGAAAGATTGTGGCTTACCTGAAGCATCTGTTAATGTAATCGTTCCAGCTAGTTTATGTTCTCCGATACCTGCTCCTGAAATAGGAATGATACCTTTACCATTTTCTTGCTTACTAACCCCAGAAATGCTTATCTTATTACTATTAGAATAAGTACCTAACATTACTTTTACTTCAGCCTGCTTACCAGCCTGGATATCTGTAGGTCCTGAAACAATTGGTTCGTAGCTTGTAAACTTGATACTAGCATCTACTTTCTCCTGAAGCATTAATGCTAATGCATCAGATTGTACGTTTCTGGCATCATTTTGGATAATTTCCAAATTAGATATCGCAGCAATAAGTGGCTGATGATAAAATTTATTTTGGAACCAAGTTTTCTCATTCGGAGATTTTCCTTTAGGATATTCCGCAATAAGAGATTTGTTGGCTCTATCTACTAAATCTTTAAGTTGATCATTATTACCAAAAGTTTTATTGATGTAATCTCTTACGTCATCTATTTTACGTTTTAGTTCTAATGCATTAGGAGAAGGTGAATTTTCATCTCCTTCTTTAAAGAAATATTCCGTAGTAGCTTCATTGTTATTTAATGCAGCAAAGTTTTCACTTACGTCAATCTCTTTTCCGGTTTTAGGATCTTTATCATGAAATTCTGATTGTTTTTTCAGTAAATCCTTGATATCCTGAGCATGTTTTACTAACGCATCAATCTTGGTTTTCAAAGATTTATAATCTTCCCAAGGTTTTGAGTAAGTATCCGGAACCTGCTGAGCTTTAGCTTCCAGCGTTTTTTCAAAAATCTTTTCGTTCTTTCTTTCTGTTAAAGTTCTGGTTTCATTTAATGCTCTTGTAGAGTCATAATATGATCTGATGATTTCTGCATCAATGTTTAGGGCCATCATCGCGATGAACACCAGATACATCAGGTTGATCATCTTCTGACGAGGGGTCTGTTTTCCTTGTGCCATTCTCTTTTCTTTGTTTTTTGATTAAATAGTTTAAGTTCAGAAATGGTTAGGAATTAAGACTTCATAGCAGTTAGCATACCACCATAAACTCTATTTAAGTTATTAAGATTAGATGTTAAACCTTGTAGCTCTTGGTTGAATTTTTCAGAATGTTCAACAGATTTCTGCATATCAGAAACATATTTAGTTGCAAATTCTGCTTGTTTCTTACCGCTTTCCAACTGCATTGCATATAATGCATTCATACTTTCCATATGCTGAGCAGCCTTGTTCAACTGATCGTTATATTTATGAGTAGAAGCAGAAACGTCAACAGTTTGGTTGATTTGATCTACAGAACTTGAAAACTTGTCAATTCCAGTTCTTAGTCTCTCAAATAATTGAACATCTAGTCTAGCGTCTTCAAGCATTTTATCCAATTTAGTAGAAAGAGAGTTTTCTAATTCTGCGAATTGGTTACCTGTATTTCTAGTAGTTACATTTGAGTGTAATGGGTTTGGGTTCGCATGTTTATCTAATAATTCAGGGTAAACATTTTCCCAAGCATAAGACTCTTCAGTTTTTGGAGGGTCGAAAGCGAAGATAATAAAGATAATCGCTTCTGTAATAAGCCCTACAGTAAGTGCTATATTACCGTTAATTGGTCCCAGGGTTATGTGAGTAATTTTAAGCCAAGCTCCAAGAATTACAATTGCAGCACCGAATGAATAGAAGAAATTCATCCAAGCATCTTTCGTCTTAAACATATTGAGTTAGTTTTTTTAATGTTAAATAAAATTGTATTGAAAAATAATTGTTTTGGTTTATTATCTGTTAACTCTTCTTGGCTTAACAGCTGCTTCAGGGATGTCCTGTACAGTTCTAAATCCGATATAGCTTCTTGCTGAATCTTTTCTCTCCCAGTCTCTTGCACCCGTCATTAACGCATATCCTATATCTTTCCAAGATCCACCTCTTACAGATTTTTTAGTATCCTTTTTATCTTTAGTAGAAGGATTTAGTGTAGAAGAGAATCCATAAGAAGAGTTGTTATATGCAGATTCTGTCCATTCAGAAACATTTCCAGCCATATCAAATAACCCAAATCCATTTTTCTTAAATTTCTTAACTGGAGCTGTATATGTATAAGTACCTTTTTTCTCGTCTTCCATATAGTTACCTCTCTTAGGTTTGAAGTTAGCTAAATAGCAACCTCTGTCATCCATTAAGTATGGACCTCCCCAAGGGTAAGTGGCATTTTGCATACCTCCTCTTGCAGCATATTCCCATTCGATTTCTGTTGGAAGACGGAACTGCAATGGTCTTTGTTTTTTTCTTTTTAGACTTTCGTTGTAATCAGTTTTCAATTTAGATCTGAAGTTACAATAAGCTCTCGCCTGATCCCATGTTACACCCACTACAGGATAGTTTTTGTAAGCCTTGTGCCAGAAATATTGTTCAAATAATGGCTCATTGTAAGCAAAGTGGAAATCTTTTACCCAAACCGTAGTATCGGGATAAATCGCGATACTTTGGCTTTTCAGGTAATTGGCTCCTCTTTCGTTATCTGCAAGTGCTGCATCCATATCTCCCCAACGGTACGTATACTTCAACTTACTTACATCTAAAATTCTTTCGTTTCCAATTCTTGAAGAAGCAGGCAAATACATAGATTCCAGAACTTCTGCGTACTCTACATCCGGGTATTTTGAAGTACTCCAGTGTAAAGGAATTTTCCAGTCTAATCTTTTGCTAGCATCATAGGTTCCGTCTTCACGGCCCCCCTGACCTTCCATATATTCTTGATAAGGTGTTAAATTTTCTTCTTTTTTAGCAAGGTATGCATAATCTCCTATGCTTGCTCCTCTACGACCACCTTCATCACCACCTTCTCCGGCAGCTTCAGCGAGTAGAGTTCTTGCGATAGAATCTCTTACATAGTTGATAAATACCCTGTATTCTGCATTGGTAGTTTCTGCTTCATCCATGAAGAAAGAAGAAACAGTAACTGTCTTCAATGATGCTTTTTCAGGTGTATTTGTTGGATCCTGGTCTGCTAAACCAGCAACAAATGAACCTGCAGGAATTGCAACCATTCCGTATGGTCGTTCCGCAACAAATGATTTCGTTTTTTCTCTTGGTATCAATTCTCCTTTTGTTCCTGGCTTCCCTACAGAAGAGCTGCCACCACCTGAACAAGATACCGATGCTACCGACGCAGACAATAATAAAAGAAATATCCTTTTCATGTTAATTTTTATAATTAAGCCGTAAATATATAATTTTTTTAAGAAACTTTTAAGATTTTTTTTGAAATAACGGAAGAAATCTAAATTTATTTTATTTACAACTAATTTTTATTCCACAGTTACAGATTTTGCCAAATTTCTCGGCTGATCTACGTTCGCTCCTCTATATACTGCAATATAATAAGCAAGCAGTTGTAACGGTACTGACGCTACAATTGGAGAGAAACATTCTGAGGTTTCAGGAATTTCAATAACGTAATCTGCCATTTCGCTAACCTGACGGTCACCTTTATTAACAACAGCTATAACTTTTCCTTTTCTTGCTTTGATTTCCTGAACATTACTTACAATTTTATCATAGTGTCCTTTTTTAGGTGCTATAATAACAATTGGCATATTTTCATCAATCAGAGCGATTGGTCCGTGCTTCATTTCTGCAGCTGGATACCCTTCTGCATGGATATAAGAAATTTCTTTTAATTTCAAAGCTCCTTCCAGGGCAGCTGGATAATTGTATCCTCTACCTAAATAAAGGAAGTTGGTAGCCTTCACAAAATCTTTTGCAATATTTTGAGTCAGCTCATGAGTAGTACTTAATACTTCTTCAATCTTTTTAGGAATAGCATCAAGCTCAGCAATTAAACTCATAAACTCAGCATTTCCTAAATTTCCATTGTGCTTACCTAATTTAAATGCAATTAAAGTAAGAATAGTAAGCTGTGCTGTAAATGCTTTTGTAGAAGCCACACCAATTTCAGGACCTGCATGGGTGTAAGAACCAGCATCTGTAATTCTTGCAATAGATGAATCTACTACATTACATATACCATATATAAATGCTCCTTTTTCTTTTGCTAATTTTAAAGCAGCCATTGTGTCTGCTGTTTCTCCAGATTGAGAAATTGCAATGACAACATCTTTATCCGTAATGATAGGGTTTCTGTATCTGAATTCTGAAGCATATTCTACCTCTACCGGAATTCTTGCATATTCTTCAATAAGGTATTCTCCGATAAGACCTGCATGCCATGAAGTTCCACAAGCAATGATAATTATTCTATTAGCATTTTTGAACTTTTCTACATGATCCCAGATTCCAGCCATTTTAATAACTCCCTCATCAACAAGAAGTCTTCCTCTCATTGTATCATGAATAGACTTAGGCTGTTCAAAGATTTCTTTTAACATGAAATGCTCATATCCGCCTTTTTCAATTTGCTCTAAGCTTAATTTAAGTTCTTGGATTTCAGGTTCAATCTTAGAGTTGTCATTAATTGTTCTGATATCTACTCCATTTTCTAATGAAATGGTTGCCATGTGGCCTTCTTCAAGGTAAATAGCTTCTTTTGTAAACTCTACAAAAGGAGAAGCATCAGAAGCAATGAAATATTCTTTTTCACCAAGTCCGATCGCTAAAGGAGATCCTAATCTTCCTACAACCAACACTCCAGGATAATCTTCATGAAGTACTGTTATAGCATATGCTCCATACACTTCATTTAAAGCATATCTCACAGCTGCCGGGAAATCAATTTCCGGATTAAGGTCCATAAAATACTGAACAAGATTCACCAATACTTCTGTATCTGTTTCTGATTTGAAAGTAAATCCTTTTTCAGTAAGCATCGTTTTAATGGTATCATAATTTTCAATAATACCATTGTGTACTAGAGCTATTTTTCCATTATTTGACAAATGCGGGTGAGAATTTCTGTCGCTTGGAACTCCATGGGTAGCCCAACGAGTATGCCCCATACCAATATTGGCCGTTCCTTTTAATTGCTTGGAAATATTCACCAAATCTTCCACCTTACCTTTTGTTTTTTCTACTTCAAACTTATTGTTTGAACCTTCCAAAACTATTCCAGCACTATCATACCCTCTGTATTCCAGTCTTCTAAGACCATTAATTACGATCTCATAAGCATCCTGAAAACCTGTATATCCTACTATTCCGCACATATTTATTTTGTCTTGTGTTTATTGTGTTTTATTTATTAGCTGTTGAATAAGTAACTACCAGCTTAACTCTATTTTTATCATTACTAGGATCACTTCCTATCAGTACTACTCTGTTCATATCAGTAGCTCTGGAGGTATATTTTGCTCCATATGGTATTCCATTGTTAGATGGGTTTTTCACAAATGCTCCTAGGTTAATTAATACAGGATCATTGGTTGCCAACGTAGTAGTACCGTCTTTACCTTCAACAATATTTTTAATCGTTTTTGTGACTACAAATTCATAATACTCAGGAGTATCCCCATTCTTCGCATTATAATAATACATTGGGAATCCGGCATTCATATCTGCTGTATACACAAGGTTTGCATAATCAATTGTACCATCTTGTTTATAGGGAAGCGGAACAAGTGTAAACTTACGGTTTGCCGCTACAGATTGAGCATTAACAAATGTATTATCCATATCTACATATACTCTGATTTTAGCTCCTATAATACCAGCTTTATCATTTTTAAACTTATCTTTCAGGCCATTAATAACATCATCCGGAATTTTCACACCCATAGAAGGCCCTCCCATTCCCTGAAGGAAAATTCTAGAATCACCATTTTTTGTAAATGTAGGTATTGCCGTTCCAAGAGCAGAATTGCTTCTATCATATGCATATTGTCCGAGATGAACATTTTTATTTCCAAGATCAAATTCAATATTTGCTTGTGTTCTGGTTACTGTACCATTTTCTGTTTTATCATATTTATAATACATGATAAGCTGCATATCATTAGGAGAAAACTGGAAAAGATAACCATCATTTTCTTCCACTGAAAGCTTGATTCCATTGAAATATCTTGTAAAGTTTGCAGCATCCTGAAGCACAGGTTTTCCTTTTTGATCAAGAATCTTCTGCTGGAAGAAAGTTTTATCCAGGTTTATTCTAAAGCCTAACTTACCATCAAATACATTAACATTATCAGATTTCCTGGTAACCGTTACAGTACTTACGTTTCCGTCAAAAACTCCAGACCCTAGTAAAGTACCTGTAGTAACACCACTTGCAGTAGAATATGTAAACTCTGTTTTGCTTGCGTCTAAGAACGAAGTAACTTCATTTACATTAATTTTCATAGACTTAAAAGCATCACCATCTTTACCATATTTAAAAATCGGGTATGTTTTCTTCTCTATTGAAACAGCTACTTTCTCATTTCCAACAGGAAAGTCATTTTTGTCATAAGCACCAGGTGCTACTACTTTATCAGCTATATAATAAGTATCATCTGCTGTATTTGCAGGTGTTCTTACCACCAGTACCACGGAATCTACTTCTGGTTTATCTCCGAAATCAAAGGTAGCAGGTAATCTCAATTGAGTAATATAAGAAGCTTTCTGCATTCCAAATTGACCTTCTTTAAAAGCTCCAAGAACAGCTACATTAGATCCCCCAGTAGCGAGCAGTCTGTTCGCATCGCTCCTGATAGAGTCATTATTATTAATATTATAGGCTATAATAGGCAATGAAAGTTCAGTACCTTTTGCAGCATCTTTATCAAAGAGTTGTTGACCAAGCGAATCCGGATCCGGTTCGCAGTTATAAAGAATTGCACTTCCGAAAACCGCCAATAGAAGCATGGCGAAAGTCCTTTTAAGAGTATGAGTCATTAAAAATGTGTTTTTTTAATAAAGTTGATTTATAGAATCTACATCAAGATACTCCGACTTTTGAGTCGCTGTTTCATTGAAAGCCTTATCAAGGTCTTCATCCAGGAATTCATCTCCTTTTACAACAGTATCTACATAGTTCATACTTTCGATAACGAAACTTTTGATCGTTGGATTATCTAACGCTTTTAATCCTGAAATATTATCAAACTTCAGCTTTTCATCGATCTTTTTATCAAGTTCAGCTTCTTTCTCATTGTATAAGGAAAGAACAATCTTTGCATCCTTGAAATAAGTATCTGATTCGTAGTAAGTTTTAAGATAAATTGGAACAAATGAAGACATCCATCCATTCAAATGAATAACATCCGGTACCCAATTGAGCTTTTTGATGGTTTCAATTACTCCTCTGGCAAAGAAAATTGCTCTTTCGTCATTATCATCGAAAGGGGTTCCTTCATCATCGAAATAATATTGTTTTCTTTTGAAGTATTCTTCATTGTCTATAAAGTAAACTTGAAGTCTTTCCCCCGGAAGAGACGCTACTTTAATGATAAGTGGCTGATCCAGGTCATTGATAATAATATTCATCCCTGAAAGACGGATCACCTCATGAAGTTGGAATTTTCTCTCACTTATTTGTCCAAATCTTGGCATAAAAACTCTTACATCATTGCCTTCATTGTGCATCTTAAGCGCCATTTTGTTTACCACAGCGGCCATATTTGTATCTTCCTGGTATGGATACATCTCTGTAGTAATATACAGTATTTTTTGATTCGGCATAAACTTTCTATCTAATTTTTGTAAAAATGCTTTAATGTGCAAAATTACAAAAAAACATCCAACATTATTTTAATTAACATTTTTTTACGAAAATTCCCTTTGGCAAATTGGTAAAAACACATTTTATTATATGATATTTTTAGTATTTTTGAATAAGTATTAAAATAAACTATGGAAGTTATAAAAAACAGAAAAATCCTTCAGGATTTCATTGAAAGACAGAAGGAAATGGGAAAAAGAATTGGCTTTGCCCCTACGATGGGAGCTCTGCACAAGGGACATCTTTCTCTGTATGAAGAAGCAAAAAAGGAGAATGACCTTGTTATTTCTTCAATTTTTGTAAATCCAACTCAATTTAACAATCCTGAAGACCTTGAAAAATACCCAAGAGATATCAACAGGGATATCCTGATTCTGGAAAAATCCGGGCTTGTAGATGCTGTTTACATTCCCGAAGTTACAGATATCTATCCTGAAAAAGCAGAAAGTCAACACTATGATTTTGATGGATTGGAGAATGAAATGGAAGGAAAATCCAGACCAGGACATTTTGACGGTGTAGGAACCGTTGTAGAGGAATTATTCAGACAGATAAAGCCTGACAATGCTTATTTTGGAGAAAAAGATTTCCAACAATTAGCCATTATCAGGAAAATGGTTGATAAAAAACACC
Organism: Chryseobacterium sp. G0162; assembly: GCF_003815715.1. Lineage (NCBI taxonomy): Bacteria > Pseudomonadati > Bacteroidota > Flavobacteriia > Flavobacteriales > Weeksellaceae > Chryseobacterium > Chryseobacterium sp. G0162. Next base: position 1,510,711 of record NZ_CP033922.1, read on the forward strand.
TACCCGTTAAAATACAAGGTGTTTCTATTTATAGAGCGGATAACGGCCTGGCATTAAGTTCAAGAAACCAAAGACTTCATGAAGACCGAAAAGAAGCTTCGAAAATCATTTATGAAACTTTAAAAAAAGTAAATGACTGGTTCAGAACTGTTAGTATTCCCGAAATCAAAGAAAGAGTAACCGATATTTTTGACAATCAAAAAGGAATGCAATTGGAATACTTCCTTATTGCAGATGAAAACACCTTACAGGAAACCGATTTTTTCTATAAAGACAGAAAATTCAGAGCCTTTATTGTGGTCGTTGTAGATGGAGTGAGATTAATTGACAATATGCATTTGGATTAATACTTACTTCCAAAGGCTTTTCCTAGTAAAACATAGCTCTGATCATATCTGGTCAGAGTTTTTCTTTTGAGTTATCTCCAAAGCATATTTTTCTTTAGGATTTTAAACATAAAAATACCATCATATCATCAAAGAAATATAGCCCATGTCTGTATCCGTTTTAGATATTACATCTCCTTTATTATTAACTATTTTATCCTTCAGTTAAATGCAAAAAATCAAAGGCCTCCGGAAGGAAGCCTTTGAAACACCAAATCACAAAATATTAATATGAAAAAAATTTACTTTTCAGTAAACTTGTGACCCGGCTGGGATTCGAACCCAGGACCCATACATTAAAAGTGTATTGCTCTACCAGCTGAGCTACCGAGTCGGCCACAATCAAGAATAAATATAGATAAATATTCTTAATTATAAAATTTTCTTTGCAGTGCCTGCGACTGGACTCGAACCAGCACATCCTTAGGAAACCACCCCCTCAAGATGGCGTGTCTACCAATTTCACCACGCAGGCAATAAAATTACAAGATTTGTAATATTTATTGCTAGTGACCCGGCTGGGATTCGAACCCAGGACCCATACATTAAAAGTGTATTGCTCTACCAGCTGAGCTACCGAGTCGGCCACTTCATAAACAAGTTTTCATTTAAGTAATGTCCCTTGTTTTAAGTGGTGCAAAGATATGACTTTTTTCTTTATCTCAAAACTTTTTCGCAAATTTGTTAAAAAAAAATTCATGATAATTTCACTAATTGGTTATATGGGAAGTGGCAAATCCCACATTTCCAAAATATTAAGCGATAAAATAGATTTCAAACTCATTGATCTTGATAAAGAGATTTACAGAAGAAATAAATTAACCATTCCTGAGATTTTTGAGAAAAAAGGAGAAATTTACTTTAGAAAACTAGAAAGAGAGGCCCTTGAAGAAATATTAGCTTCTGAAGAGAATGTAATATTAAGTCTTGGAGGCGGAACTCCTGTTTATTATAATAATATGGAAATCATTAATCATAATTCTAAAAGCGTTTTTTTAAGAACCTCTGTAGGAACATTGGTTGAAAGACTTTCTAAACAAAAGGAAAAAAGGCCGTTAATTGCCAACATCTCTGATGAAGACCTCCCGGAATTTATTGCCAAGCATTTATTTGAAAGAAATCAATTTTACAGTAAGGCCCAGTTCACGGTTGGCACTGACGCCAGAGAACCTGAAGACATTGTCAACGAGATAATAAAAAAGCTCTATCACTAGAGCTTTTTATTTTAATCTTCATCTTCGGTTTCATTACCAGTTTCTCCGAAGAAATCATCCCAATCAGTAAAATCAGCATCAATATCATTGCCTACATAATCATCCATATCCCTTCTGTCTTTTTTGGTAGGTCTTCCCTCTCCTTTGTTTCTGTAATAATCCTGGGACATTTTACGCAGTTTCAACAATTCGTATTGTTCTTTATCAGTAACATCCTGTATATGAAGGGGAACTAATTTAGCTCCTATTCTGCTTTTAGGAATCTGTAATACCTTTATTTTATAATCAATCTGGTTCTTACGAATCTTAATAACATCTCCCTCTTTTACCTCCTTAGATGATTTTACGGCAGACGTTCCTATAGAAACTCTATTCTTTTTAATCTCCTCAGCTGCAATACTTCTCGTCTTATAAAAACGAATGCTCCATAAAAATTTATCTATTCTCATATTTTTTTATACTTTTGCCGTTATATTATTTGTAAAGTAATTAAAGTTTTTTGAAATGAAAAAAATATTTTTATATATCCTTGCCGGATCTTTATGTTTTTCCGCATGTAAAAAAGATGATGAAGTAAATACTTACCAGGAACCCGCAGATATTAATGTACAGAACACATATGACGATCAAGCTATTACAAAATTCCTGGATGAAAATTATCTGGATGCACAAGGGAATATAAAAGCTTTCAGTGCCACTGATACTTCTGATGATAATGAGAAGAAATTATCACAATTGAAGGTTGAAAAGCTTCCTTCAGGAACAATTTATATCATGAGAAATGGAGCACAACCTGCCCCAGGCAACGGTAAAGTAATTGGTACTGATGATATCATTAAAATAATGGGTAGAGCTGATGCTTATCTGGCTATTGATAACAATGGAACTCCTGTATTTTCTGCTAAGAGTCCATTTTTAAACACTATTGATGATAGCACAATTCCAGTGGTTGACCCAGCTTATTATTATGCAAAGAAAAGTACAAGAGTGAACAATGGTAGAGAAAGAGACTATTTTGAAATACCTGGTTTCAGAGAAGCATTACAGAAGTTTACCGCTTTTAAAGATTTACCAAATGAAACACCTTACAACCTTCAAGGGGTAATTATTGTACCTTCAAGAGCTGCTTTTGCTCGAAATGCTTACTATCCTTATGGTGGGTACAATTATAGAAACAAATCATTTGTTTTCAATTTCCAGATCTACGGAACTGAGACAAGACCTACCGATGATAAATAAAAACAAGCCGTCTATAAGAGACGGTTTTTTATTATCATTATTAAACTAAAGCATTATGTTTTTTCAAGAATAGGACAAAACATTTATCAAGTTTAACAGATATAAAAAAACAGATTAGAGGTATATTCTAATCTGTTTTTTTATTTATTAAGGCTGTCTTTACAGCCATCTGATTAAATTAAGATCTCGCTTTCTGCTTTACATTTCCTAAAATATCAGGGAAATAAAGATCTGCAAGGTGGTCAAATTCATCTCCTCTCATAAACATCGTAGCGTCTACTTCTTCATAAGAACTTCTTCCTGCTGCTGCAATCAGCTCATTGCAAGTATGAAGGGTATTTTTATGGAAATGATATACTCTTTCTGCCTTATCTGTAACGTCAAGCCCTTTAATAAGCATTTTATCTTGTGTAGCCACTCCTGTCGGACAATTATTGGAATTACATCTTAAGGCCTGGATACATCCCAGCGAGAACATAAATCCTCTTGCATTATTACACATATCCGCTCCCATCGCTACCGCTCTTAAGATATCTAAACTTGTAAGTACTTTACCACTGGCTATTACTCTCAGCTTATTTCTCAGGTTATAATTATTAAGGGTTCTGTTGACAAAGATCAAAGCAGGCTCTAACGGCATTCCCACTCCGTCTGAGAATTCAGGTGGTGCGGCACCTGTTCCCCCTTCTGCTCCATCAATCGTTATAAAATCAGGATAGATCTTCAATACATTCATTTGTACACAGATATCTTCAAATTCTTTAGTATCACCAATACAAAGTTTAAATCCAATAGGCTTCCCTCCTGAAAGTTCTCTTAATTCCTGTACAAATTTCAACAATCCGGCAGCATTTGAAAATGCAGTGTGTGATGGTGGAGAAATTATGGTCATTCCTGGCTTTACATGACGAATAGCTGCAATTTCCGGGGTATTCTTCACCCCCGGAAGTACTCCTCCGTGTCCTGGTTTTGCTCCTTGTGATAATTTAATCTCAATCATTTTAACATTAGGAAGCGTTGCATATTTTTTAAATAATTCAGGATTAAATTTCCCTTCTTCATCGCGACATCCAAAATATCCTGTACCGATCTGCCAGCATAAATCTCCTCCTTCCAGGTGGTGAGGAGAAACCCCTCCTTCTCCTGTATTATGAAAGAAATTTCCTTTTTTAGCTCCTCTGTTTAATGAAATCTGTGCCCTGTCACTCAATGCACCAAAACTCATTGCAGAGATGTTAAATAAAGAAGCATGGTAAGGCTGTGTACACTGCTCTCCTCCTACCCAAACTCTCGGAAGTTCTTCTGATGGAGATTTTGCATAAATAGAATGCTTAATTCCCTCATATTTTCTATGATTTACTTCTAACTGAGTTCCGAAAGCTACAGTATCACTAAGATTTTTAGCACGTCTGTATACGGCAGAACGTTGATTTCTTGGGAACGGTTTCCCATCTGTCTCCCTTTCAATGAAATATTGCTGCATTTCGGGTGAAATACTTTCGAAAAAATACCTGAAGTACCCCAGTACCGGGAAGTTCCTCAAAATAGCATGTTTCGATTGGTAAGCATTGTAAACTCCCAATGCATAAATAGCGGATAACAGCGTCGGTATCCAGTAATGCGCTTTTATCAGCAGTGCTACAATCCAGGTAGCAGCTACTAATACAATTCCCCAAGATAAAAACTTATCTCTCATGAATGTAGTATTTAAAGTTTAAAAATAAATTTAGTGGAAATTTTGCAAAGAGCCTATGCTTTTGCTAAAAAATTTTGGTAGGAAGATTGCACAGAAACTGTGCCATCTGACAGGATTTTTTCTAAATTTAGAAATTCGATTTGATTGACGAAGGCAGGGTCAAAGTCTTTCTGAACTCTCACATAGTTTTCTGTGAAGCCAAACATTTTCCCGTCTTTATTTTCGTGCTCCCAAAGTACAGGAAGCGTTTTTCCAAGTTGAGTCTGATAAAATGCCATTTTTTTCTTTTCAGAAAGAATTCTAAGCATTTTATTACGTTTTTTCCTTTCTGCGATCTGAACGACTCCATCCATAGCAGCGGCTTCAGTATTCTCTCTTTCAGAATAAGTAAATACATGAAGGTACGTGATAGGAAGTTCATTAAGAAAATTATAAGTTTCCATAAACTTCTCTTCCGTTTCTCCAGGGAATCCAACAATAACGTCCACGCCGATAGCAGCGTCAGGCATTACCTCACGGATTTTGTTTACTCTGTCATTGTACAGCTTAGTCAAATAACGACGTTTCATTTTTTTCAATAAATCATCGCATCCGGATTGTAACGGAATATGAAAATGTGGAACAAAGCTTCTGCTTTTAGAAACCAGTTCAATACTTTCATCCTTTAAAAGATTAGGTTCAATGGAGGAAATACGGATTCTTTCAATTCCTTCCACCTTATCCAATTCTGAAATAAGATCCAAAAAAGTATGTTCATGTCGTTTGTTTCCAAACTCACCTTTACCATAATCACCGATATTGACTCCGGTAAGAACGATTTCCTTGATGTCTTTTGCTGCAATTTCTGTAGCATTTTTAAGAACATTATCGATGGTATCTGAGCGAGAAATCCCTCTTGCTAATGGAATCGTACAATAAGTACATTTGTAATCACATCCGTCTTGAACTTTCAGGAATGCTCTTGTTCTGTCTCCAATAGAATAACTTCCGATAAAGAAATCCGTTTCCTCAATCTCGCATGAATGAACGATACCCTCGTTGTCTGATTTTTCTAAATCATCAAGGTAGCTTAGAATATTGAATTTTTCTTTAGCTCCTAACACAAGGTCTACACCTTCAATTTGTGAAATTTCTTCAGGTTTCAGCTGTGCATAACATCCAACAATAACCACCAGTCCATCAGGATTGGCTTTCATTGCTCTTTTTACATGAAGCTTACATTCACGGTCAGCGTTTTCTGTGACTGAACATGTATTGATTACGTAAATGTTTGCCTTCTCATCAAAGTTCACCTTATCATAACCTGCATCTGTTAATTGACGGGCAATAGTAGATGTTTCTGCAAAATTTAATTTGCAGCCAAGTGTATGATACGCGGCAGTTCTTTGAAAAGCAGACATGTGTTACTTCTGAATTTTATGGGTGCAAAGATAGTAATTTTAATAATAATCCAAGATTGATTCAGTCTATTGTTTATATTCTTGTCTTACTTCCGGGCTGTTTTGAAAGCAGACAGGCGATGAATTGGCATCAGATTCTTCTGCAGAAAATTTGTTTTTCATTTCTGTATTAAACTCTTGCGATTTGTTTCTGGCAATAGAAAGTGTATTCCAATCTTCATTTTTAATCATTTTAGCAATATAAACAATCTGCCCGATATGATATGGATAATGAGCCAGTTGTCTGAAAACAGCATCAATAACCGAATGCCCTTCTCCTCTTATATAAATCGTATCATAAAAATTTTCATCATTGATTTGACCTAAGGCGTCAAAAAAACATTTCCAGCCTCTTTCCCAAAATGCAAGAACCTCATCTTTGGTTTTAAAAGTATTCACAAATTCTTCATCTCGGTGACGCCAGGATTTTTCACCATCTTCAGTAAGAAAATTAGTCCATCTTGACAACATATTTCCTGCAAGATGATGGACAATGACTGCAATGGAGTTACTTTCTTCATTATACTGCCAAAAAATCTGTTCATCTGATAGTTGCTCGAATGATTTATCACCCAGGGATTTATAGTATTCAAAGCGTTTTATAAAGAGGTCTTTCATGCTTTCTATTTTAGTAACTAAAGTAAAAAAATCAAATAGAAAAACCACCTCAGTAGAAGTGGTTTTATCTATGTATTTTATTTATGGTATATCACTATTCCCGGTTTTTTACTAATACCCAACCTGTAAATTTAACAGGAGTATTTTTTTTATTATTCTCATTCCACAGTACAGAATACCAATAGGTACCAGTAGGAACCCTTCTTCCACTTACTGTTCCGTCCCATTTATAGCTGTTAAGTTTATCAGCCTGATGGATCTTGGTTCCGTATCTGTCAAAAATATTAATTACAAGATTCTGTTTACCTGATAATGCTGAATAATCAATTACATCATTCACTCCGTCAGCATTTGGAGTGATCACATTCACTAGGTTTGGAACAACAATTTCAACTTCTATAGGGGTACAATTATAATCATCTTTTACAAAAATCTTGTATATCCCTCTTGAAAGGTTAGTGAACATATTAGAATCCTGCCAGATAATATTGTCCAGCGAATATTGATAAGACGGTGTACCTCCTATTACAGATACTGTTATCGTATTACTGCCTATCTCAATATTGGAAATCACAGGCTGTTCAGACGGTATTACCTTTACAGTTTGGGTGGTATAGCAATCTCCGGTTTTAAGTTTTACCCAATATACTCCAACTCCTACATTAACTGTTCGAGTAGTTTCTCCGGTACTCCACAGATAACTTTTGAACCCCGGCCCTGCGTCTAAAATGGTTTTACTTTCTATACATATAGTTTTATCTTTAAGTACATCAGAATATTTCGGAGGAATCACTACTAAAGTCACTTTAACAATAGCGTAACAACCTCTGTTATTGGCCACTCTTATATACACCACTCCATTGGGTGCAATATAGTTCGTAGGGGTCAAAATTTCATTAGTCTGATGAATAGCATCAGCTTCAGATGGGTAGTACTTTTTATCCGTATTGCTTGGGTTGGTAACAAAAGCATCCGCAAGATTAAAAGATCCAGTACTTGGATTGGATTCTATAAAACAAGTGGTAAGTGTCGCTTCGTTGACAACAACTACAGGATGGAATTTTAATGTAATCTCTGCAATGGCACTGCATCCATACTCAGAAGTCACTTTTACATACACTGTTCCTTCAGCAGAGATAAATGCATTGGGATTGATGATCTCGTTAGTTCCGGCATTAAGATCAAACATGCTGTTATAGTATTTTTTAAAAACATTAGGTGCTGCTGTGACATCAGCTGTTGTCAGATCAAAAAGAGCTGTCCCTGCATTATTGTTATTACACCCTATTAATGTTGCATTTTTTACTGTAATAGATCCATCCTTAAATTTAAATGTTCCTGTCTGCTTACATTTATTGAGAGGGCTGTTTGGGTTGGTTGGATCTGTATAGCTTATACTATAATAATAAACCGTTGTAGTATTTACTGTTAAAGGAGTTGTAATGGGATTATTTACTGTTAATGCATCATTAGCACTGGTGTGATAACTTACGCTAAAACCAGGATTTCCATTAATAATCCCTGCTGATAAGGTTGTAAAATCAAATGTAACAGGATTTCCACAAATGATAACTTCTCTTGGGTTTGCCGGATTAGCAGATGGAATGCCCGGTGGAATAAAAGGATTAGGCTGAAGAGTAGGATCGGTAAATGGAGAGGCCAACGTGGCCGTTCCACCCCATGTTAAAGAGAAAGGAGCAGTTGTACTACTCGTACTGCTTACCCAGTTATCAATAAACAAGTAATACGATTCTCCAGGTAACACGTCCAAATATCGGCAATAGGGAGTTGTTGATCCTCCTATCGCATTTGTAATCGTGCTGGTCATATTTAATCCGGTAGCGGCTCCTACTCCTACAACTGTGGCAGCATTACAACGTATGGCAGCTCCCAGACTTCCGCAATTCACATTGGGTCCGAAAATAGCCCAGTCATAATCAGCATCCTGATTATTAGGAACCAGGTTAAAGGTAAGAGTACCTCCTGTGGCAATCGTAATTTTATACCAGATTGAATTATGTTCACCTGACGCATCTATACAAGTCCCCGAATTTACCATTTCTTTGATACTACCATATCCGGTAGGGCTATAAGTAATATTAGAATTTCCACAAACAGCCAGCGCGGTAGCACAATCTGCCTGGGAGTATAAAAAATGGGAAATGTATAAAAAAGCAAATAGTAAAATTTTCCTCATAGATATATTTGTTTTTATGGTTAAGTCATTTTGAGTCAGACCAATATCCAACTTATACCAAATATACCTATAATTTAATTACAAATAACAAAAGACAATATTTTTTATGATATTTAAAACAAATACATTAATTAATTAAAAAGTCAATATTCATACTTCTTATTTTATACTCGTAATATTTCCGCAGAGATTTTCCAGATGAAAAATTTTATGGAAAGGACTTTTCACTTCTTTCAGATGGTCTTTATCCTGAATAAATGTATATCTTGAAGCAATAGAATTCATATCGGAAACAATAACCAGCCAGCATTCATCCACTGAAGTATCATAATATGGAAATTTTTCATTCTTTTTTTCAATGAGCTCCAGAATTTTATCTGAGCAGAGTTCATCAAAAAGATTCATACTATACTCGTGCGTAATGAAAACATTTCTTCGATGAAAAGATTTCCTTATGCTTTTCACACAACCTATTCCTTTATTTTTTTTGATGCTTTTGTAGATATTAATAATATTCTCTTCCTGCTCTTCAAGGTTATCAAACTTTATATTGGGGTAGAATTCTAAAAAATAAACACCACGATATTTCGTAGTGTCTTCCTGTTCTAATAATATTTCTGCCTGACGGAACATTTTATTCAAAGTACTCTCTACCTTTTTCATTTCCAGATGATTGATAACTTCAGTCAGTTCTATTCCGATTTTTTTGTCGTTTAGTTTTGCGATAAAGTCCGGGCTCTCGCAGGTAAGATTTTCAAATTTCACATCAGGAAAATGATGCATAAAAGAATTGAGTAGAAGAATTTCTGACTTTTTTCGATATTTTTCACGGTCATGAAGCGGAGATTCATCTATGGTACGGTGATACTTTTCTATGGGCTTTTTTTTCAAATGCCGGTTCAGGTAATATAAACTCAGATTCTTAATCAGATCTTCATCAGAAAACGTCTTTTTCATGTGTGATTTTTTTTATTTAATTAAACACATGCTACCATTGGCTTTCACCATTAAAAGTTTTTGATTATCAAAAATTTACACTCTTAAAGGTAAGTAAAAAAACTATTCAATGCTTATTTTTAAAATTAATTTATCCATTAATTAATATAGAGTTTATTTTCATTATTAATACCTTTGCCTTTTCAAACACAAACCAGCAATTCTATGGATTTTAGGAATTTTAAAATACCCTACAGCATCAATCCCCAATATTCAAAAAAAACCGCCTATTTCTCAATGGAATTTGCCCTTGAGCAGGTCTTGAAAATATACTCCGGAGGACTTGGTTTTCTAGCAGGATCTCACATGAGAAGTGCTTATAACCTGAAGCAGGATCTTATCGGAATTGGTATTCTTTGGAAATTCGGGTATTATGACCAGGCGAGAAACCATGATCAGACTCTTCAGCCTGTATGGACCAGAAAAATGTATAGTTTTCTTGAGGATACGGGAATAAAATTTCAAATTGAGATTCACAGTGCTCCTGTTTGGGTAAAAGTATGGTATCTTGATCCTGAAATTTTCAATACGGCACCCATGTTTTTCCTTTCTACAGATGTCCCTGAAAACGATCATGTTTCCAAAACAATCTGTCACAAACTTTATGATGCTAATGAATCAACCAAACTGGCTCAATATATCTTACTTGGAAAAGGAGGAGCTAAATTACTGGATGAACTGAACATCGAAAGGGATGTTTACCATTTAAATGAAGCTCACGGGCTTCCGGCGGCATTTTATTTATTAAGAAAATACAATGGTGATCTGAATAAGGTCAGAGAAAAACTGGTTTTCACCACGCATACCCCGGAAGAGGCAGGAAATGAAAAGCATAATTTAAAATTATGTTATGATATGACTTATTTCTCCGGCTATAGCATGGAAGAAGTAAAAGCCATTGAAGGTATGGATGATGAACGTTTCAATCATTCTCTTTGTGCTTTGAAAATGGCAAGAATGGCTAATGGGGTTTCTCAGCTTCACGGAGTCGTTTCCCGTGCCATGTGGAATAAATATCCCGGCATCTGTGAAATTACTTCTATTACCAACGCACAGGAATTCAAATATTGGGCAGATAAGCCTCTTTATAATGCGAAAGATGAAAATGATGATACCGTTTTCGATTACCGTAAAAAGCATTTAAAAAAGAAACTGTTCAGCATAGTGGCAGACCAAACCGGAAACCTATTCAATCCGAATGTTTTTACCATTGTATGGGCAAGAAGATTTGCAGGTTACAAACGTGCAGAACTGCTTTTACATGATAAAGAAAGATTTTACAGACTTCTGAACAATCCGAAATATCCGGTACAGATCATCTGGGCAGGAAAACCTTACCCAATGGATTATTCAGCAATTTCTACCTTCAATACTTTGGTTGAAGAAAGTAAGAATCACAAAAGTATGGCCGTTCTTACCGGATATGAGCTTTCTTTAAGTAAATCACTAAAACAAGGTTCCGACCTTTGGCTCAACAACCCAAGAGTTCCAAGAGAAGCATCCGGAACTTCAGGAATGACAGCTGCTATGAACGGATCTGTCAATTTATCCACAGACGATGGCTGGATCCCGGAATTTGCTCAACACGGAGAAAACTCTTTCGTTGTTCCTAAAGCAGATTATCTGAATATGAGCATCTATGAACAGGATAATTATGATTTAAACAAATTATATGAGATTCTTGAAAACGAAATTCTTCCTATGTATTACGATCGTCCGGACCAATGGAGAAAAATCCAGCACAATGCCATGAATGATGTAAAAGGTCAGTTCAATAGCGATAGAATGGCAGATGAATATTATAGAGTACTTTATCAATAAAAAAATTAATCTTTATCTATCATAAAAAGATGCCCGGAAAATTTCCGGGCATCTGTATTTTAAATTATTTACTTTTCTTTTTGGGTGGCACTTTCAGGCCTTTTTCTCTCGCTTCAGAAATACCAATAGCTACAGCTTGTTTTCTGTTTGTTACTTTTTCTCCGGAAGAAGATTTCAACTTTCCCTCCTTGAATTCATGCATTACTTTTCCTACTTTGTCCTGAGCTTTATCTGAATATTTAGTCTTGCTCATAATATGATTTTTTTAAGATTTTGGCAGGGATACCCCTAGTTCATAAACTCTGGCATGTTTCAAATACTTTGAACGTTCTCTTGAAGTTACGGACTGAAACTGATCATTTTTGATTACAATGATCGGGTCTTCTATATTTTCAATTTCAAAATTGGCAAAGTACCTTTCATCTGGGCTTGTTTTATCATTTCTCGCCTTAATTTTCTGTAACTCTTCCGCATATTTCCTAAATCCGGGATCAGATGAATGGATAAATTTATACTCATCGCCTGCATACACATAGTAATGAATCTTTTTTTCTATCAAACCGGCTTCATCTGTAATTTCGGGGTTATCATTGCCATCTTTAAACCCTACTTCCACTAATATTCCACCTTTTTTATCGGCACATTCCTGTGCATCATTAAAACTAGAAAAACCTGTATAAACAATTCTGTCGTTCAATACATATCGGTTGAGTTTCTGGTTGTATGCATTCGTTTCCATAATTACTCTTTTTTGATTGATTGGTGATTATATATATTCAATTTTTCTGCCAAATTCTATTTTTTTTAAAATTTCACCATCAGATATTTTTTTTAATTACCTTAGATTTTCAATCAAAAATATTTACCATGAAAAATTTAAAAAAAGTTTCAAGACAACAGTTAAAAGAAGTACAAGGTGGTGTTTTACCAGGAATGAAAAGATGTGTAGACGGGCAAACGTGTAAGCTCAGAATCTGGTGGATCGGAGGATTGGAAGAAATACCATGTAATTCTCCTTACCCAACCTGCGCTCCTGAAGGATATTACCCACCGGACAATGGAGACCCGGGCACTATTCATGTTGCAAATTAGAATAAAAGATCAGGGCATAGTATCCTGATTTTTGTTTTATATGGTTATGTAAGTAAGATTCATTAAATTTGGAAGCATTAAAATTAGAAATGAAAAAACTACTCTTAACTTTGACTATAGCAGCGGCATTTCATCATGTGTCTGCACAGGAAATCACTTTAGACAAAATATATTCAGGATATTACCGTGGTAAAGGTATTGCCGGGATTACTTCTATGAAAAACGGAGAAAATTATCTTGTTATTGAACCTTCAGGAATTGCAAAATATTCATATAAAACTTCTCAGAAAGAAGGAAATATCGTGGATGGAAGCTTTGAAAGTTATATATTTTCGGATGATGAGTCTAAAATCCTTTTGCAGAAGGAAAGTCAGCCTATCTACAGACACTCTTTCCTCGGAAAGTTTGAAGTGAAGGATTTAAAATCAGGAAAAGTAATCAGCTTAAACGAAGGAAAGCCTGTTCAGGAGCCAGCTTTTTCACCTGATGCCACAAAAGTAGCTTTCATTTCTGATAACAATTTATTTTATCAGGATCTAACATCAGGTAAAATCACTCAGATTACTACTGATGGTAAGAAAAATGCTATTCTTAACGGTTTGGCAGACTGGGTATATGAAGAAGAATTCGGACATGCAAAACAGTACGAGTGGACGAAAAACTCTGATGCTATTGTATTTATAAAATCGGACGAGAGCCAGGTTCCGGAAATTTATATTCCGATCTATGGAAAAAACCTTTATCCTGTAGAAATGCGTTATAAATATCCTAAAGCAGGAGAAAAAAACTCTGTAGTTTCGGCACAGTTATTCCGTCTTGATACAGAGAAAGTAATGCCACTCAACTTAGGTTCTTTTAAAAATTATTATATCCAGAATGTTTTCCAGACTGCAAAAGCAGATGAAGTAGTTTTAATTACTTCGGAGAGAATTCAAAATGCTTCGGATGTTTTAAAAGTAAATACTAAAACAGGAACAGTACAAAAATTATTCACAGAAACTGATGATAAGTGGATTGAAACTGACAGCCCAACTATTGAATTCCTTGATGATGATTCTTTCCTTTGGGCTTCCGAAAGAGATGGGAACCGCCATTTATATTGGTATGATAAAGATGGAAAATTAAAAAAACAAGTCACAAAAGGAAATTGGGAGGTAACAGATTATTATGGTTTCAATCCAAAATCTAAAGAAATCTACATCCAAACTACTGAAAAAGGGAGCATCAATAAAGTTGTTTCTAAAGTAAATATTGAAAACGGAAAGTCTCAGCTGATCTCCAATGCAGAAGGAAACAATTCTGCTAATTTCAGTAAAAGCTATAATTATTTCATTGAAACCTCTTCTACGGCAGCAAAACCTCTTACTTATGTTTTAAAAGACGGGAACGGTAAAGCAGTAAAGGAGCTTCAAAACAACAACGATCAGCTTCAGAAATTGAAAGCAGATAATTTTGTTGAAAAAGAATTTATCACTATCCCTAATGCTGTAGGTGATCAAATGAATGCATGGATAATGAAACCTAAAAATTTCGATCCTAATAAAAAGTATCCATTGTTCATGTTCCAGTATTCAGGACCGGGCTCTCAACAGGTTGCCAATTCTTGGGATAACGGTAACACAATGTGGTTCAACCATCTTGTACAAAAAGGATACATTGTTGCTTGTGTAGATGGACGTGGAACAGGTTATAAAGGAGCAAAATACAAGAAAGTTACCTATATGAATCTTGGTAAATATGAGATCGAAGACCAGATTACGGCTGCAAAATGGTTCGGAAACCAATCTTATATTGATAAAGGCAGAATCGGAATGTTCGGATGGAGCTTCGGAGGTTATATGACCAGCTTAGCCATGACAAAAGGAGCAGATGTTTTCAAAATGGGTATTGCAGTAGCACCCGTAACCAACTGGAGATATTATGATTCTGTATACACAGAAAGATTTATGAGAACACCACAGGAAAATCCTGATGGATATGATAAGAACTCTCCTACTGAATATGCAAAACTGTTGAAAGGTAAATTTCTTTTAATCCATGGAACAGCTGATGATAACGTTCATTTCCAAAACTCTATGGAATTATCTGAAGCCCTGATTCAAAATAAAAAACAATTTGACTTTATGGCTTACCCTGATAAAAACCACGGGATTTACGGAGGCCAGACAAGACCACAACTGTATCAGAAAATGACAGATTTTATTTTGAATAATTTATAGAAAAAATTAATGAAGCCTGCTCTTTACTTATTATTTTTATTGTGTTGGTCTGTGTTCTTTTCACAGAGAGCAACTACTAATGATGGTAAAGAAGTTATGCTTTTTGAAAATAAAACTTGGAAATCCAGTAGAGGCGACCTTGGAAACTTTCCCACTATGGAAGCCTTTACAGCAGGTGATCAGAAAGTGATTATTTTCCCAGACAACACATGGAAGTTCATGAACAAAGCAACGGAAGGCCTGTATGAAAACACTGTAGTCAACAGTACATCTTACACAAATCCCAAAACTGCTTTATCATTGGCTCAAAGCAAAAGAGCGGACGCCGGATTTTATTATGATCCTAAAAAATGGACTATTCTTCAAGAACAACATGAATACTCCCGTGGAGAATTTGCACTTCAGGGAGTATTGAATAAAGATCTGTTTGCTAGTTTTGGGAGTTTTTCTTTAGAAAATAATGCCACATTAAAAAATGTAAAGGACATTGTCCTTACAGGTTTTCTAATGAATCCCAGTCACTATAAAATCAAAAGAACAGAATTCAGGACTGTGAACGGAACGGAAATGTTTTATATAAAATATCATGACATTGATCTGGATTATGACATTATCCATTATTATGTGATTACCGATGATAAAGCATGTGCACAAATAAGTGCTGGCTCTCCGGAAAAAAAGTTTGCATCTAGTGAAAAGGATCTGCAGGATTTTCTCAATGGTCTGATAAAAGTGAAAACGGAGAAATATGTTGAACAAGTTAATATTCAAGCTCCGGTTCCATCACCACCAAGAATTCAAAACTAAAAATAGCTCCCTTTCAAAAATTTTGAAAGGGATTTTTATATTCATTTCATTAATCATTTAGGGCTATATTATTTATTTTATCAATTGGAATTAAAAACTTATTTTTGGGGCAATTGAAATTTGAATATATGAAGACAAAACATCCTAAAGGGCTGCCCTATCTTTTCTTTACAGAAATGTGGGAGCGTTTCGGGTACTACCTGATTCTTGGAATCTTTGTTCTGTATGTTATTGAACCTGCCGGTATGAAGGGAGGTCTTGGACTGCCGGACAAAACTGCTGATGACATTTTCGGAACTTATATTGCGTTAACTTATCTTACTCCATTTATCGGAGGATTTCTTGCCGATAGAGTGCTGGGATACATCAAATCTATTTACCTTGGAGGTTTCTTAATGGCCGCAGGATATATTGGGATGGGTGTTTTCAAAGATTTACCTTTATTTTATGCTTCTCTGGCATTAATTATTATTGGTAACGGTTTCTTTAAACCTACCATCTCTACCCTTTTAGGAAATCTTTATTCTGAAGAGCCTTATAAAGCGAACAAGGATTCCGGGTACAATATTTTCTACATGGGAATCAATATCGGGGCATTTATCTGTAACATTATTGCTGCATTTATGCGTAATAAGTTCGGTTGGGGTGAGGCCTTCATTACCGCAGGAGTGGGAATGCTTATTGGTATGGTTATTTTTACAATCGGAAGAAAACATTACATTCACGCAGCACAGATGAAACCTGTGCAGGAAGGTGATACAAAACTTTCTGAGATCATGCTTAAAGTATTTCTACCAGCCATTGTTGCTGGTGCAATAGGTTGGTTCATTCCTAACAATATCTTTGGGAGTGACAGTACAGATGCCTTTATTTTTGCATGTGTTCCTGTTATTTACTTCTATGCTTCTCTTTACTTTAAGGCTAAACCTGATGAAAAAGCATCCATCGGTGCATTACTTTCTGTATTCCTTATCAGTATGTTTTTCTGGGCAGTTTTCAAGCAGAATGGTACAGCTTTAACAAGATGGGCTAATTATTATACAGACAGAAGTGTTCCTGCATCTTTGGAAAAACCATTGGAAGGGATCTACATGGTTGATGGAAAAAGCTTTGAAGACAAAGAAGTTCCTGTGTATGATAACCAATTCCGCTCTCAGAAAGATGACAACGGAGATACGAAAAAAGAAATCGGAAAAGATGTTTACTTTAAAAACATTACCCCGGAACAACGTGCTGCTCTTGAGAAAAACCCTGAAAGTAAAGTTTACTTATACAATACTGAACTATTCCAATCCATTAATCCATTCTGGGTAATTGCACTGACTCCTGTTGTGGTAGGATTCTGGGCTTTGTTAAGAAGAAAAGGGAAAGAACCTTTAACACCCACCAAAATCGTTTTAGGACTGTTTATTTCAGGATTATCATGTCTGGTAATGGTTTTAGCGGTAATGGCTGGAGATAATGGATCTGTAAAAGTTTCTCCATTATGGCTGGTAGCAAGTTACGGTGTAATCACTATTGGGGAATTATGTCTTTCTCCAATGGGGCTTTCTTTCGTTTCCAAGCTTTCGCCTGCAAGGATTACAGCTTTAATGATGGGAGGTTTCTTCCTTGCCAACTCTGTAGGAAACAAACTTTCAGGAATTCTGGCAAGTACGTGGTACAACTATGAAAACAAGACGAATTATTTCCTTGTGAATTTCGGTTTGTTAATATTTGCTACACTTTTAGGCCTTTCAATGCTAAAAAGATTAAATAAAATTATGAAGGAAAAAGGGCATTAACCCTTGATATTATAAAGAATAGAAAGCTGCGGACCTAGTCCGCAGCTTTTTTATTTAAAAATAAAATTAAAACCTTGCCAAAAACCCAAAATAAACTATATTTGTCAGTCTTAACAAAAATTAACAATAGAATGGATAATATTGAAGCATTGAGTCCTAAACCGGATGAATTTGTAGAGAATAAGAATTCCAGACATCCAAAAGGATTGTGGGTTCTGTTCGGAACGGAAATGTGGGAGCGTTTCAACTTTTACGGAATGAGAGCACTTTTAACGCTCTTTATGGTAAATTCCTTATTGATAAAAGAAGCTGATGCGGCAATTATCTATGGTGGATTTTTAGCTTTATGTTATTTAACCCCGCTTTTGGGGGGATTTATAGCTGATAAATATATAGGAAACAGATTTGCAATTATCGTGGGGGGATCCCTTATGGCAATTGGTCAGTTTTTATTATTCATCAGTGCCTCTACTTTCTCTGCGGATCTTGGAAGCGCTAAGCTTATTATGTGGCTGGCTTTATTTGTTATCATTTTTGGTAATGGATTTTTCAAACCGAACATTTCCTCCATGGTGGGAAGTCTGTATCCAAAACAGGAAAAATCCAAACTGGATTCTGCATTTACCATTTTCTATATGGGGATCAACATCGGAGCATTCTTAGGACAATTCATTTGCCCATACGTAGGAGACGTAAAAGATGCTACTACCGGGATAAGAGATATCTTTGCTTTCAAATGGGGGTTCTTAGCCGCTTCAATTGCAATGGTAATTGGAACTGTAACATTCTTTATCCTTAAAAATAAATATGTAGTAACTCCTGAAGGAAGACCTATCGGAGGATTACCAAAAAATAATTCAACGGCAGATTTTGAAGAAGGAGAATCTCAAACTGCAAAATTCTCTGGTGCATTCCTTGGAGCTACTGTTGCTATATTTGTTGTTCTATTCTTTGTATTCAGGTATTTATTGGTAGGAGAATTTGGATTCAACTCCATGGAAATGGGACACATGATTAAAGGAATCATCTATCCGTTCATCTATGCAGCTGGTATTTCCTTAGCATTCCTGATTATGTCTTCTGCTGAAAATAAAATTGAAAGACAGAGAATCTGGGTAATTTATATCGTTTCATTCTTCATTATCTTCTTCTGGGCAGCTTTTGAACAGGCAGGTTCTTCATTAACGTTTATTGCAGATAACCAGACTGACAGAAATATTTTTGGATGGAATATGCCTCCTTCAATGGTTCAGATTTTCAACGGAATTTTCGTTGTTTTATTAGCTTTCCCTTTTAGCTTAATGTGGGATAAGCTAAGAGCTAACGGAAAAGAGCCTGTATCTCCTCTGAAACAAGCTATTGGTCTTGCTGTGATTGCTTTAAGTTATTTCATCATTGCACACAATGTAAAAGATCTAGGAAACTCAGGTTTACTAGCT
Organism: Chryseobacterium sp. G0162; assembly: GCF_003815715.1. Lineage (NCBI taxonomy): Bacteria > Pseudomonadati > Bacteroidota > Flavobacteriia > Flavobacteriales > Weeksellaceae > Chryseobacterium > Chryseobacterium sp. G0162. Next base: position 1,529,658 of record NZ_CP033922.1, read on the forward strand.
ATTAAGTGGTTGATGCTTCTTTACTTTATTCAAACTTGTGGTGAGCTTTGTTTATCTCCAATCGGACTATCATTGGTGGGTAAATTAGCACCAAAAAGATTTGCTTCATTATTGTATGGTGTTTTCTTTATTTCCAATGCTGCCGGGTATGCTTTAGCAGGTTCATTAGGAGCACTTATCCCTGCAACTGGTGATAAGTTTAAGAAAGCTCAGGAAATTGGAGTTAACTTACAGGATGTTTTAGATAAAAAAGTAACGCTTACCGCAGATCAGGTTGCTGCATTTGAAAAGGCTCAATTACCATTACACAACCCTACTTTTGTAGGATTTGAGATTCACAACTTATTTGAATTCTTCATGGTATTTGTTGTACTTTGTGGTATTGCTTCTGTGATCCTAGGTTTACTTTCACCTGTCTTAAAGAAAATGATGCACGGTGTAAACTAACTGCATTAACAAAATATGAATAAAACCTCTGCTAAGTCAGAGGTTTTTTTTATTTTCGTATGATGGAAATTTCCGAAGATTCTTTATTCCAACCCGTAAAGGAAATCATTAGACAGTCGCGCGAAAAAGTTTTTCGAATAGCGAATTCTACATTACTGCTTACCTATGGGCAGATTGGAAAACTTATTGTTGAAAATGATTACCTATTACTTTCCAGCCAGGATGATAAGAATATTTGCCAACAAATACCTGCTGTATCTCCCAAAAGAAGAAGAATTAAAACAAATCATCGATCAGGACAGAATTCGTTTTGAACTGAATCAGAAAAATAAAAACCCTTAATTAAAATTTAATCATATATCATTATGAGCTTAACTTTAGATGAAATACAAAATTTCAAAGGAAAATACCCTAGACAAATCTGGAGTCTGTTTTTCTCTGAAATGTGGGAACGTTTCTGTTTCTACGGAATGCGTGGAATGCTGGTTTTCTTTATGATCTCACAGCTTAATTTCCATGAAAAAGAAGCTAACCTTCAATATGGCGCCACCCAGGCCTTCGTATACGCCTTTACCTTTGTAGGTGGACTTTTTGCTGATAAAATCTTAGGATTCAGAAAATCCCTGTTTTGGGGTGGGCTTCTGATGATTCTCGGAAGTTTAATTCTGGCCACCGATCCGCACAAATTCTTTTTCCTTGGAATTGCATTTACTGTAGTAGGAACAGGTTTCTTCAAACCTAATATTTCATCCATGGTAGGCCAGCTTTATAAGCCTAATGATTCGAGAGCAGATGCTGGTTTTTCCTTGTTTTATGCGGGAATTAACCTAGGTGCTTTATTAGGAGGTTATTTATGTATTGCTATTGGTAAAGGAGAGTTCTTAGGAAATATAATCGCAGAAGAAATGAGATGGCATATTGCTTTCGGATTGGCTTCGGTAGTAATGGTTATCAGCTTAATCAATTTTGTATTTACTCAAAGAAGATTGGGTACTATCGGTTTACAGCCAGGTCATCCATTAGCAGAAACAAAAAGTGCTCCTATTCCAAAATGGAAAGAATATGGTGTGTATGTTCTGTCTTTAATTTTCATTCCAATCATTATGACCATGGTTGCGAAAACAGAATATACGGATTATTTTATGTGGACAATCGGGCCATTGACTTTGATCTATTTATTCTATGAAATGTCTAAAGTAACTGCAGCAGAGCGTAAAAAACTTTGGGCAGCCTTAGTATTCATTATCTTTTCCATTATTTTCTGGGGAATTTATGAGCAAAGTGGAGGCTCATTAAGCATCTTTGCAGCAAAGAACCTTAATAAAGATCTTTTCGGATTAGATCCAAATGGTGTTAATAATTCCGGAGGTGCATTTTTCATTATTTTCCTTGCGCCGTTAGTTGGTCTTCTTTGGATTTGGCTGAATAAAAGAAAAATTGAACCGAACACGATCATTAAATTCGGATTAGGATTTATTTTCTTAGGGGCAGGATATTACGTTTTATTTGCCACCCGATTATTTGCAGATCTTCAAGGAATTACTTCGCTGAACTTCTTTACATTGGCATTACTAATCATTACCCTTGGGGAATTATGTCTCTCTCCTATCGGACTATCTATTATGACCAAGCTTTCTACCAAGAACCTTCAGGGAATGATGATGGGAATGTGGTTTCTTGCTTCAGCATACGGCCAATATGTTGCCGGAATTATCGGAGCAAGTCTTGCTACAGCAAAAGAAGGCTCTACCAACTATGATGAACTTATCACTTATACCGATGGATATAAACAATTGGGTTTGTATGCGATAATTGCCGGAGTGGTATTAATTTTGATATCTCCGTTCGTGAAAAAATTAATGCAGGATGTAAAATAAAAAAATAAGTAATTATGCTTATTTTTACGTAAATATCAAATTATGAAAAAATTTTTAAGCATAGTTCTCTTATTATTATTAAATTTTAGTTTTGCACAAACTAAATGGATGACTATTGGAGAGGCTTTAAAAGCTCAAAAGGAAAATCCCAAGAAGATTCTTATTGACTTTTATGCAGACTGGTGCGGACCCTGTAAAATTATGGACAAGAAAACCTACGGGCATCCCGTACTGTCCCAGATTTTAAATGAGAACTTCTATCCTGTAAAATTTAATGCAGAAGAAAAAAAGACTATTGAAATTTTTGGAAGAACATTTTCTAATCCTGATACAGAGCAGAAAAAAGGACGAAATTCTTTACATGAATTTACTCAATATATGAATGTAGGTGCTGTCCCTAGTACTGTATTTTTAGATGAACATGGTGACCCCATCACTATTCTTCAGGGAGAATTATCTGCTAAAGAACTGGAACCTTATCTGGAGCTGATCTCAAAGGATCTCTTTAAAAAGATCCGTACCAGAGAACAATGGGAAGATTATCAGAAAAAGTTCAAATCTAAAATCAAAGAGTAATCAGCCATTAAGTTTTAAACTTTAATAAGCTATATAAACTAAGACTTTCAATTTTGTTTGGAAGTCTTTTTTATTTTCCCGAAATTCGAACCTTTATTTTTCATACCATATTCGATTCCCGAATCTCAGATAAGAAATGACTTTAGAAACTTCCATAGAATATGTAAAAGGAATAGGTCCGGAAAGAGCCAAACTCATCAAAAGTGTGTTAGGTTTATCCACTGTAGAAGACATGTTGAACTTCTATCCTATCCGCTATCTGGATAAAAGTAAAATCTATAAAGTTTCTCAGCTTCATGAAGAGTCCAGTCAGGAGATACAGTTTAAAGGAAAGATTACCCAGGTTCAGGAAATTCAGACTGGAAAAACCAAAAGACTAACGGCCAAGTTCAATGATGAGACAGGCAGTATGGATCTTGTATGGTTTCAGTACTCTAAATGGTTGAAGGAACAGCTTCCCATTAACCGTGAAGTTTATATTTTTGGGAAAATCAATGTTTTTAACCGTCAGTTTTCTATGCCACATCCTGAAATTGAGGCTGAGGAAAAGAAAGAAGGCGAAACCCGGTTAAAACCTATTTATCCAAGCTCTGAAAAACTTACGAAAAGAGGGCTCAATCAGAGATTTTTTCAAAATGCTTTAAGAAATATCTGCAGGGAAATTCCGAATCTTATTGAAGAAAATTTTCCGGAATACTTGATGAAGACATTCAAATTTATGTCACGACAGCATGCTTTTCTAAATGTCCATTTTCCAAAAGATCAGGAACATTTTGATAAAGCAGATTTTAGATTAAAATTTGAAGAATCGTTCTTTTTTCAATTGGGATATGGTTTAAAAAAGCTTCATCACAAAACACAGTCTTATGGTAATCCGTTTCCTATTATAGGCGATCATTTCAATGATTTTTATGAAAATCACCTTCCGTTTGAACTTACTGGTGCTCAAAAAAGAGTATTAAAGGAGATCAGAATGGATATGAAAAGACCGATTCAGATGAACAGGCTTTTACAGGGGGATGTAGGTTCCGGAAAAACAATGGTTGCTTTATTAACCATGCTTATTGCCATGGATAATGGCTTTCAAAGCTGTCTGATGGCACCTACTGAGATTCTTGCCCAACAGCATTATAATGGAATTAAGGATTTACTGGAAAAAACAGGAATCAACATCCGGTTGTTGACAGGTTCTACCAAAATAAAGGAAAGAAGAATTATTCATGAAGAATTGGAAAATGGTACACTTTCTATTCTTGTAGGAACTCACGCCGTTTTGGAAGACAAAGTTAAATTCAAAAATCTTGGGTTGTCTATTATCGATGAGCAACATCGATTTGGGGTGGCACAACGGGCGAAACTTTGGGCTAAAAATAAAATTCCACCCCATATTCTGGTAATGACAGCAACCCCTATTCCAAGAACATTGGCGATGAGTTTTTATTCGGACCTGGATGTTTCTGTCATTGATGAAATGCCTGTTGGAAGAAAGCCAATCATTACAGCTCACAGAAGGGAAAAAGACAGATTGTATGTCTATAATTTCTGTAGGGATGAGATCAAAAAAGGGAGACAGATTTATTTTGTTTATCCATTGATTGAAGAGTCTGAAACTCTGGATTACAAAAATCTGATGGAAGGTTTGGAGCATGTCATGGACTTCTTCTCTGATTACAATGTTACCATGCTGCATGGGAAAATGAAACCGGATGAAAAAGATGCGGCTATGGCTTATTTCGCCTCAGGAAAAGCAGAGATTATGGTAGCCACTACGGTTATTGAAGTAGGGGTAAATGTTCCAAATGCTTCTGTAATGGTTATTGAAAGTTCTGAGAGGTTTGGGCTTTCACAGCTTCATCAGCTCAGGGGACGTGTAGGAAGAGGCGCAGAACAGAGCTATTGCATTCTGATGACATCCGATAAGTTATCTAAAGAAAGCAGAACCCGTATTAAAACGATGACCGAAACTAACGACGGCTTTAAAATTTCTGAGGTTGATATGCAGCTTCGTGGTCCTGGTGATATTTTAGGAACCCAGCAAAGTGGTGTGGTTGATTTTAAAAGACTAGATTTGGTGAATGACTCGGCCATCATTAAGACCACTAAAAATACCGTTGACAAAATCCTTGAAGCTGATCCTATGCTAACAAGACAGGACAATCTGATTATTAAAAACTACTACATAAAGTACTACAAAGGGAAAAATAAATGGAGTAAAATTTCATAAAAAAACCGCAGAAAAAAAGATTTTCCTGCGGCCCCTTATAAAACTGTTATTTAGAAGAAATTACTTTTGGTCTGTTCTAAAAATTTATTTTAATAGCTTATACTTAATATTTTGTGATGTGGTGTGAAAATATCTATATATTATTTGAAGATAAGTCATCACTATTAAAATAAATTATAAAAAAACAAAATGAATTATTTTTCCAACTTGCTTATTATAAAAACTAACTGTGTTTAGGTGGAGATGAGGGAATGAAACGAATAAAAATATCTCCAACTATTTCAAGTTTTCATGATTGTACCGTTTTGTTTAAAGATCTTCTATGCTTTAAAATTGGAAATGAATATAACTCATTTTGTTTACATCGTGATTTATATATTTTACTGTAGAAACAATTACTTCTCATTCATTTATATCTTCATGTATATAATTAAATTTGTGTCACTAAGTTTACATTTACAAATGTCTGAATATTAACCGTCTTCTTTTTTATATTATTTCAGTTATTAGTTATAAAATTTTCACCTTAATGTGAATATTATACAATAAATAACATCCCATTCTCTTTAAATGGAAACCAGAAACTTACTGTTCATCATACTTTTAGAATAAAATTATCTTTGTTTAATCCTGAAGTATGATACTGCCAGTTTATTGTAATAACCTCTGTAAGTACCTTTTTTAAAGTCCCAAAATCGGTAGGTTTTCTGATACAAATATTGTTTCCTTTTACAAAGGTTTCTTCAATTTCACTCTCAGAGATCTCTTCACCATAAATAGCTGTCACCATGTTGCTGAACTTTTGATGGGCTCTTACTTCATCAATGCATTCCATACTGTCTTTTCCGGGAATGGTATATTTGATAAAAACAATTTCGGGAACTACAGCATCATCATTATTGAGATACTCCATCAAATCTTTTCCATTATTAAAACATTGAACTTTTATAGAGATCTTCAACTCTTTAAATATATTTTTAAAAAAAATTAAGGTGTTTTCATCGTTATCAGCTACAATTACGTTCAGAAATTCTTTATTCATACTGCATTTTAGGGTTTATTACCATGCTTTGGGCTCTTCTTCTTTTTCCTATGATCTTTTGAAACTGTGAGGGTGTAATTCCCGTTGTATTTTTAAACTGAGTACTTAAATGTGCCACACTGGAATAATTCAGTTTATGGGCAATTTCAGTAAGACTTTGCTTATTTCTTATAATCAGAGCTTTTGCATATTCTATCTTCTGGAGAATAATAAAATTCTCTATGGAAGTATAAGCAACCTCTGAAAACAAATTGGAAAGATATCCATAGCTGTGATTCAGTTTTTCAGAAATATAAATGGATGCTTTTACGGGAATAATCTCTTCGGAAAAGACAAGTTCTACAATAGCATCTTTTATTTTCTGTACCAAAGCCGTTTTCTGGCTTTCTATGATCTCAATACCATAATCACCAAGATTTTTCTTGAAAAGATTATGTTGTTCCTGAGTAAAAGGTTCATAGAACTCCACCTCACCGAAGTTCAGCAACCGGTATTTCAGCCCGTGCTCCTTCAGTTTTTCGTCCAATACCTTTTTACAAAGGGCATTGAAATCAAATTTAACGTACATTTTCATCCTGGTATAAGTAAGCCTATTTTTTACGTAAATATAATAATTTATTTCAATTAAATGTGAAATAGAAAATATTTTTTTAACATAATATAAATACGCAAAAACTCCTGTATCCGAAAATACAGGAATTTAAACACTAAGGATGAAAAAAATATACTGATAAAAAGCTATGTCAGCTCAAAACCAAGCATATGAATGTATTATTTATAAGTGATTGGGTTCTGAAACAAAGATGATTCAAAAAATGAAATCACCCGTTATAGAATTACAGGATAAAGTTACAAAATTTTAAGTCAATTATTAGTGAATTAGAAACTCCATTAAGAAATCATCCATCACAAATCCGTTTCCAATGTCAAACACTCCTTCACCATAAACCTTATAGCCTTGGGATTCGTAGAAGTTTCTGGCAGCATTATACTTATTGACATTAAGGATAATCCTTTTATTTCCGTTCTCAGAAACTTTTTCATTTAGAAACAGAAGTGCGTCTTTTCCAAAACCTTTTCCTTTGCTTTCAGGAACCAGATAGATTCGGTGAAGCTTTGTAGTTTCATTTTCATAATTGTGTTCATATCCAATAAAGCCCTCATAAGAGCCCTTAGTTTCATCTTCAATCAGATAATAGTGATAATTGGGGTTCTGAAGTTGACGATCAATTTCCTGTTCTGAATACATTTCAGAAAGCATATATTCCATTTGTTCTTCTGAAAGGATCTCTGAATAGGCATTCTTCCATGACCTTCTGGCAAGATCCTGGATGAGAGGAATATTCTCCCCTGTTGCTTTTATTAATTTCATATTTTATAGATTATGATTAAAAAAAGTGAAAAGCCTGAACTTTTCACTTTGTTGTATTTTATAATAGTTAATGGTCATTTTTATTAAGCAGTTGAAATTCATAAAATATCTCAACACTTACTATTTTCATCCATTAAATGTTAGCCATTTCAGCTTTGATTTTAGCATAAAGCCCTTCTGATGCCTGAACCAAAGGAAGTCTAAGATAATTCTTGATAATTCCTTTTTCTGCTAATACGACTTTAATACCACAAGGGTTACCTTCTGCAAAAATAAGGCGGGTAATGTCAACCAGTTTATTGTGGATCTCATAAGCCTCTTTTATCTTTCCTTCAAAAGCTAATTGTACCATCGTAGAGAATTCTTTTGGATATCCCTGTCCAATTACAGAAATCACTCCATTTCCCCCTGCCAATGTTACAGGAAGAGTGAACTCATCATCTCCGGAAACCAACGAAAATCCTTCAGGTTTCTTTCTAAGGATATCAAAATACTGCAAAATATTGGGTGCAGCTTCTTTAATCATGAATAGATTCGGGAATTCTTTTGCAAGACGAATCGTGGTATCAGCATCAATATTTTGTCCGGTTCTGGAAGGAACATTGTAAATGATAATATTCTTTCCAGTAGCGGCTAAAGCTTTATAGTGTTGGTAAAGACCTTCCTGATTAGGCTTATTGTAATATGGAGATACAGAAAGTACGGCTTCAAATGCAGAAAGATCTGCTTCTTCAATCTGTTTCTTTACCTCAAGAGTATTGTTACCGCCAATTCCTAAAACTAAAGGAAGACGTTTATTATTCACCTTAATGATATGCTCAATTACCTGTTTCTTCTCTTCATCAGAAAGCGTTGCAGCCTCAGCTGTAGTTCCCAATACTACCAAATAATTGGTTCCGTTATCAATGTTATAATCAATCAGTTTTGTTAAACTGTCGAAGTCAACGGATAAATCTTCATTAAAGGGTGTTACCAATGCAACACCTACTCCTTTTAAAATGCTCATCTGTTCGAATTATTTTTGCCAAATTTAATCATTTACAATAAGAATTTATAATAAATAATAATGTTTTATTATACATATAGTTATATTTGCATATACTAAAAGATATTATGAAATCGCTATACCTGAAATTGTTTATAAAAACATCTAAATAACCAGCGATTGCATATGACCTTTATAAAAAATAATTTACAGCATATGAAAAACAAATTATTGTTACTAGGAATTGCTCTGGCATCTCTTACTGCATGCAAAACGGCTTCTACGCCACAGCTTGTGAATGTAAAGACCCAGAAGAATATTTCTATTAATAATGAGCTAAAGAATGATGAGGCGTTTGTAAAATTTATTGAACCTTATAAGCAGAAATTGGATAAAGAGATGAACCAAAAAATCTCACACACCAATGCAGACCTTACTAAGCAGGGAGATAACAGCAATCTGGGAAATCTTTTAGCAGATTATACCCTTGAGGGCGGTGATGAATGGACGAAAGCCCATCTTAAACAAAATGTGGATGCTGCATTAATCAATATTGGAGGAATCCGTACTACAATTGGAAAAGGAGACATTATGCTGAAAAATCTTTTTGAGGTAATGCCTTTTGAAAACGAACTGATTATTGTAAAAATGAAAGGCGCAGATTTACCGGGACTTTTTGAATACTATGCAAAAACACAAGTCAACAATCCAGTCTCTCATTTGTATATTGAAACAAAAAACGGACAGTTAGTAAAATCATTAATTAACGGAAAAGAAGTAGATCCGAGCAAGGACTATTATATTGCTACTTCAGACTATTTAGCTTTGGGTGGTGATAATATGAAATTCTTTTCAAAAGGTGAGTCTATCCCTACAGGAGTTAAGCTTAGGGATTTATACATAGATTATTTCAAGAGAAATCCTGAAATTGTTTCTCCTACAGATGTTCGTTTAAATTTTATCGGTAAAAAGTAATGGATAGAAAAAGTTTTTTAAAAGCAATAGGTGGTGGATCTTTGGCAATGGCTTTAGCTCCCAATATGATGATGGCGGAAGAATTAAAAATTCTTGACTTAAAACCCGCTAATAAACTAACCATTCTTCATACTAACGATCAGCATAGCAGAATAGAGCCTTTTGATGCAAGCTACACAAAGAATCCCAATCAGGGAGGTTTTGCAAGAAGAGCCAGCTTAATTCAGCAAATCAGAAATCAGGAAAGTAATGTACTTCTTCTTGATTCCGGAGATATTTTTCAGGGAACTCCTTATTTTAACTTTTTTGGTGGTGAACTGGAATTCAAACTAATGTCCATGATGAAATATGATGCTTCTACGATGGGAAATCATGATTTTGATAACGGACTTGAAGGATTTTTAAAGGTTCTTCCGAACGCACAGTTCCCTTTTATCTGTTCAAATTATGATTTTAAGAATACAATTCTGGATGGAAAAACATCTCCTTATAAGATTTTCAACAAAAATGGGATTAAAGTTGGAATATTTGGAGTAGGTATCCAGTTAGATGGTCTTGTTGGTAAAAAGCAATATGCAGAAACCGTGTATTCTAATCCAATTGAAGCAGCACAGCATTATTCAAACTTTTTGAAAAAAGACCAGAAATGTGATCTTGTCATTTGTCTTTCACACATCGGATATGATTACAGGGATGAACCTAATAAGATAAGTGATAAAATTTTAGCGGCCAATACTGAAAATATTGACATTATTCTAGGCGGCCATACCCATACATTCTTACCGGAACCTGAAACATTCACTAACAGACAGGGCAAAAACGTTCTTGTTAACCAGGTGGGATGGGCAGGTCTTCTTTTAGGTAGAATAGATTTTTATTTTGATTCAAACAAAAACGTACAGCATATTTCCTGGAACAACCAGGCAATAGATAGCAGCATAATAGCATAACATGAAAAAACTCTCTCTAATTTCTCTTGGTATTTTAGCCTCCCTGCAGTTTACAAAAGCTCAGGTCATTTCATCAAAAAAATGGGCAGATCTCTTTTCCTATAACAATGTCTTAGCCATGAAGGAAGACAATGGAAAAATAGTAGCTGCCACAGAAAACGGGATTTTCTATTATACAATATCAACAGGAGAAATTACGAAGTTATCTAAAGCGAATGGCCTCCATAATATAGGAATAACAGCTTTCGATTATGATCCTAAAAGTAAAACAGGGGTTATTGGTTATGAAAACGGAGCCATAGATGTGTTTACCCCAAATGAGGTTAAATATATCATTGACATCCCTATTGCTGCCGGATATAATGGAAACAAGAAAATTAATCATATCTCCATTACAGGAGAACAGGCTGTAATTTCTGTAGGTTATGGGGTATCTATATTCAATATAAAGAAAAAAGAATTTGGAGACTCTGCTTTTTTTCTTAATGCTGGAGTATATGAAGCCAGTAATGAAGCTACGATATTTGGAAACAAGGTATACGCTGTTACGAATACAGGTTTAAAAAGCCATGAAATGAATACTACTTTTCCTGTATTTTCTACATGGACTACAGAGATTCCTGGAACCTTCAAACATATTGATTCTAACACAGAATTAGCATTTTCTTCGGCTACTGCTGCATTTGTCTATAATAATGGAGCTCCAATTCAGCTCCCTATTAACCTTGGAAATATTCAGGACGTTGTGGTAACAGAAAACAATGTAGTAGTTACAGACAGTAGAGTATATACTTTTGGACTTAACGGAACCAATTCGAATGCTACAGATTTTGGAGAGCAGTGTAATACTGCTATCATGGCTGGTGGAAAATTATTTGGTGGAACTGTATTATCAGGAATAAAGGATGAAAGCAACCATACCTATAAACCATCCGGACCGGAGTTTAATTTTGCCTATAAAATAAGTATACACGATAATAATCAGCTATTGGTCTCTACTGGAGCAAGAGCTGAAAGATACAATACACCGGTAAATAACCCTAAAAGACCCGGATTTTATTATTTTAATGGTACAGAATGGATCTATCCTTCTTACTTTAAAACTTTTACCGGGACTCTGAATGTATTGGATGCTATCCTGAACCCTCTTGATAATAACGAAGTTCTTTTTGCAAATTATGCACTAGCAAATACCCAGGGAATCTACAAACTGAAATACAATGCTTCCAATAAAGACTTTGATTTTGTAAAATATTATCCAGTACAAGCCACTCCTGGACAAAGGCGTGCGGTAGGTCTTACTACTGATGCCCAAAGCAACATCTTTGCTGTATTTTCATTTAATGATGGAGGTCCCGCAGTAGCTGTATATGACAAGGCTAAAGATGATTTCAATCTAAAAATATCTAATTTTAAAAGTGCATCCGTGCAAAAGCCTATTGTTTATCAAAATATGTTATGGATTCCTTTATCACGATCAAATGCCTTTTGGGTATATGACTATAAAGATGCACTCAATTTTTCCGATGACACCGATTATATACTCGTTGAAAAGAATGGGTTTCCAAGTACTGCTTCCGGAACATTATCTGTAGCTGCCGACAAATCTGGTGATGTATGGATTAGTACAGACAAAGGAGTAAGGGTTTTATCTAATGCCGCTTCTGAAATAAAAACTCCTGAACCTAAGGTTAACCCTATTATTATAGAACAAAATGGTCTTGGAGAAGAACTTTTCAGAGATTCTAGTATTCTTCAGATAGAATCAGACGGAGGAAATTACAAATGGGTTTCTGTAGATGGAGGTGGTGTGTATTACCTTTCTTCAGATGGTCAAAAGACCATAAAACATTTTACTATGGAGAACTCTCCTCTTCCTACTAATACCGTTACCGATATAAAAGTAGATAGAAAAACTGGAAAAGTTTATTTTGCTACCTATAATGGTATTGTAACATATCAAGGAGATATCTCTGATGTAACGTCCAATTTTGGAGATGTAGTTGTTTATCCTAATCCTGTTGTTTATTCTAATTTCAAAGGGAAAGTTACAATTAAAGGATTGGCGGAAAAGACCAACATAAGAATCGTTGATGCTGCAGGAAATGTTGTACATTCTGCCGTAGCGCGAGGAGGCTATTATGAATGGGATCTTAATAATCAACGAGGAGCCAGAGTAGCATCAGGAATTTACTTTGTACTCATGACCAATGAAGATGGTTCTGATAAAGCGACAGCCAAAATAGGCGTAGTCAATTAATGAATACACAAACCGGTTTTTTACTTTCATTCATCAAATACGGGGAAAATGATGCTGTATTGCATTGTTTTACAGAAGAGGATGGTTTTCAGTCTTATTTTCTTAAGGGGATTTATTCCAGAAAAAATAAAAAGAAAGCCTTCCTGCAGCCCTTGAATAAACTGAACTTCTCCATTAGCCCGGTAAGAGGAAATGGAATCCCCACCATCTCAAAATTTGAGCTGGTAAAAGGTAATGATGCTTATGCTGATATCAAGGCAGGTACTGTTATATTCTTTATTTCAGATTTTCTGAATCAGGTTTTAAAGCTTGAAAATAAAAACCTAAATATTTTCTTCAGTATTGAAAAGTTTATTTCTGAACTGGAACAACAAAACTATCAATGTCATTTATTATTTCTGCTTGTCATCCTAAAAGTACAGGGAGTTGCTCCTTTAATAGGGGAAGGAAACTTTTTAGATCCTGAAACAGGAACTTTTTCTACCATTTCTGCCCATCAGCTATTCAGTGAAGAAATTTCCATGATTTGGAAAAACATTCTTAGCGCTGAAAATCTTTATAGTGTAAAAATACATTCTTCCTTAAGAAAAGATTTCCTGGATAGCCTTTTGGTATATTACCACTATCATATTACAGATTTTAAAACCCCTGCATCACTGGAGGTAATACAGCAGATATTTGAATAGTTTTTAAAGGTAAAGAAAGTTGATGGGCAAAGTGTAAAAAGCAAATTCAGTATTCCTATTTATTTATCTTTCCTTTTCACAGTCTCAGCAATATGAGTATTCTTCACTATCTCAACTTCCTCAACCTAATTTATTTTTTTATTTTCTTCAATATCCTCCGGCATTTCTGTTTCGGATTCAGCAATTGCTTTCTTAGTAAACCTTGGCTGCAGAATTTTAGCAATAAGCCCTGTCCAACCTGTTTGATGAGAAGCTCCTACTCCACGACCATTATCACCATGGAAATATTCGTAGAATAAAATATAATCTTTAAAATCAGGATCAGTTTGAAATTTTTCATACTGTCCATGTACAGGCCGTTTGCCATCTTCATCCTTTAAAAATATTTTTGCCAGCCGTTTATTTAAAGAATCAGCAATCTGATCCAAGCTCGAATAATTTCCACTACCGGTAGGATATTCAACTAAAAAGTCGGGGCTGTAATAGAAGAAAAACCGCTGGAGACTATCGATAATCAAAAAATTGATTGGAAACCAAATTGGTCCTCGCCAGTTGCTGTTCCCTCCAAACAATCCACTGTCGCTTTCTGCAGGAGTATATTTTACGCTATAATCAGTTTCATTGAGATTCAGTGTGTAAGGGTTTTTCTCATATTCTTTTGAAAGAGCCCTTACCCCATATTCGCTTAGAAATTCGTCAGGGTTCAACATTCTCGCAAGCAATCTTTTTAACCGATGCCCTCGCAACAAAGATAAAAGGTGTTTGGAATCCTGACCTTTCACTTCCCATCTTGAAACCAGGGCAGCCAGTTCGGGTTTATTATCCAATACCCATTTCATTCTTTTCTTGAAGTTGGGCAGGTTTTCAATCATTTCATCATCTATTACTTCAACGGCAAACATAGGAATTAATCCTACAATGGTTCTTAGTCTTAGATACATATGAGTACCATCATTGGAAGCAATTGCATCATAAAAAAATTCATCCTCCTCATCCCAAAGGCTGAAATTTTCATCTCCCATATTATCCAGCGAATTGGCAATGGCCAGAAAATGTTCAAAAAACTTCATTGCCATTTCTTCGTATACATTATTATACTGAGCAAGTTCCAACGCAATCCGCATCATATTCAAAGCGAACATAGCCATCCAGCTTGTTCCGTCTGATTGTTCAAGCTGCTCTCCATTGGGCAAAGTGCAATTTCTATCAAAAACGCCGATATTATCAAGTCCTAAAAAGCCACCCTCAAAAATATTATTACCATTGATATCCTTTTTATTCACCCACCATGTAAAGTTCATCAGAAGCTTCTGAAAAGCACTTTCTAAAAATTCAAGATCAGGTTTTTCTTTCAAGTATTCATCAATCTTAAACACCCTGAAAACAGCCCATGCATGTACAGGCGGGTTCACGTCACTAAAATTCCATTCATAGGCAGGTAACTGCCCATTTGGATGCATATACCATTCAAATAAGAAAAGTTTCAGCTGGTGCTTGGCAAAATCCGGATCTATCAATGAAAAACTGATCGTATGAAAAGCAAGATCCCAGGTAGCATACCATGGATACTCCCATTTATCAGGCATCGAAATAATATGTTCATTATTGAGGTGCTTCCAATCGTAATTCCTTATTCTTTCACGGGATTTAGGAGGTGGCATCTCTGCAGGATCACCTTTCAGCCATTTTTCAACATTATAATGGTAAAACATTTTATTCCAAAGCATACCGGCAAATGCCTGTCGCTGTATCAGCTTTTCATCCTCAGACTGAATCCCTTTCTGAACCTCAGCATAAAATTCATCTGCCTCTTTGTGCCTTGCTTCAAAAGTAGATTCAAAATCACTGAACGGATCTTTTAATTCCTTATCCGAAAGCCGGAATTCATATACTCTGGATTCTTTAGCTTTAATACATTCATCAATAAAAAATGAAGCTTTTGTACCTGTATTTTTAGGGTTAACCGCTTGGGAGTTTCCGTTCAGAACAAAATCATTAATTCCATCCTTACAATACCTTGATTCATTGGAAGATTGATAAAGTCTTTCATTATTGGTCTCATTATTACAAAACAATACTTTTAAAGATTGTCTTGCGTATAAATTCTTCACTTCAAGATCCTTATGATTTATTCTGATGTGATTGGCTTCTTCAGCAGACAATTCAGGTTTATAATCATCATATCCCCAGTTCCAAGTGTTTCTGAACCAGATTGTAGGCAAAATGATAAGGTCTGCATCTTTTTCAGCTTTGTTGACAATTGTTAGTCTGACAAGGATATCGTTCTGACTTTGTTTAACATATTCAATAAAAATATCGAAATATTCATTGTGTTCCAGAATTCCGGTATCGATTAACTCGTACTCAGGCTCTTCTTTACTTCTTTCTGCATTGGTTTTAATCAAGTCATCATAAGGAAAAGGATTTTGAGGATATTTATACAACATCTTCATATAAGAATGCGTAGGTGTGGAATCCAGATAATAAAAATATTCCTTTACGTCTTCCCCATGATTTCCCTGCCCATTGGTAAGACCAAAAAAACGTTCCTTTACCATTCTATCCTTTTTATTCCAGAACCCAACGGAAAATACAAGCTTCTGAAGATCATCACATATTCCACAGATACCTTCCTCACCCCATCGGTAGGTCTTGGCTTCTGCCGTGTCATGATTAGTATAATTCCAGGCATCTCCATTTTCACTGTAATCTTCACGAACAAGTCCCCATTCACGGTTACTTACATAGGGTCCCCATTTTTTCCATGAGATATCTGAAACTCTCTGTTTTTCTGACATAAGCGTTAATTAAGAGTAATACATAATATAATGGTAAAACTATCACGTACTCATGATAACAATTCCTAACTTTAAATCTTGAATGAGAAACTCTACCCGCCTGTAGAGAAACTCTCGAACGTAGTCATTCCGCCATCAACGAAAATACTGGTTCCGGTAATATAGTCAGCGAGATCACTGGCAAGAAATACAGCCAAATTTCCTATATCCTGCGGTTGTCCGATTCTGTTATAAGGAATAAGGGTGAGGAGTGAACTGAGAGCCTCCGGGGTATTCCATGCATTTTGGTTAATAGGTGTCTGAATGGCGCCCGGACAAATAGAATTGACACGGATCTTATCCGCACCATATTCCTGAGCTAATGTCTGCATCAGCATTCTGATAGCTCCTTTACTGGCCGCATAATTAGCATGTCCTGCCCAGGGAATAATCTCATGTACAGAACTGATATGGATAATCTTTCCACAAGCTATGGAACGGGAAGGATCTATTCCCCGGCGAAGAAACTCCTTAATGGCTTCCCTTGCACAAAGAAACTGACCAGTGAGGTTTACCCCTATTACTGCATTCCATTGATCTAAAGTCATTTCCGTAAACTTGGCATCTTTCTGTATTCCGGCATTATTTACTAGAATATCTACCGTTCCAAATTCTGAAACAACATCCTGAAACATCCGAATTACCTGATCTTCCTGTGAGACATCACATTGATAGGTAATTCCTTTTCCTCCAGCATCCGTAATCTCTTTTAATACTGATTTTGCCTCGTCCTGAGACCTTGGTGAAGAATGATTGACAATAACAATTGCTCCTGCGGAAGCCAATGATTTTGCAATTCCGGATCCTATTCCACTGGAGGCTCCGGTAACCACTGCTACCTGATTATGAAGTGATATTTCCATATTTGTAAATTGATGTTACTCAAAGTTATGGAAAGAAATCAGCAAGAAAAAAATTATGATTTTAAAATTTTATTAAAGTTTTTTATACATCAGATATTGCGGACCGTTTCTTCCCATTCTGGTTTTACCATCATAAATATATCCGGCTTTAAGATAAATGTGATATGCAGAATCATTTTCCTGGTTAACAGCCAAAACAATTTCATCACACTGTTTAAAGTTTTCCCTTATAAAATCGTCTACCTGCATCATGGCAATTTTCCCGATTCCCTTACCCTGCATTACAGGATTTACAGATAGGGATCTTACCAATACAGCATTCTCATTATCTGTAAGTTCGAATTTATCATTTCCAAAATCAAGGACAAAAAATCCTGCCGGAATATTATCTTCCAGGATGATAATGGGAAACGCATGATTATCGTCTCTTTCTCTAATTCTTTGTAAAGCCTGATCGGCTGAAGCGGTGAAACGTAACTGACTTTCGTCTAAACTATAGCTAACTCCTGAAAGATGCTCTTCTGATTTAAAAAATTCTAGTTTTACCATACTTTAATGATGATAAATATCTTCATACATTACCCCCGCCCGTATTTCCACCGGAAGTTTATTTTCTTCAGGAACAATAGGACAGTTATAATCATAGGCATTATAAGCACAAAACGGATGATAAGACTGGTTAAAATCCAGAATGATGGTATTTCCCTTAGGAATTTTCAGATCCATATATTTTCCGCCACCATACGTTTCTTTTTCATTGGTAGCATCACGAAATGGCAGGAAAAGGTAGTCTTTGTACTTGTCCTGTTTAATCAGATCCAGACTCTGATATAGCGTTAGTGTATAGGGCTTTCCGTCCAGTTCAAATGTTGCCTTTCCATATTCTTTATAAGACTTTGTTTTGCCTGAAGATGTTGGCAGCTCAAAAGGCTGTGCATCTTTAGTGGTAACAAATTTTGCCGTTACCCGGTATTTCATATCTATCGGGAAAAACGGATGCTTTTTAAAATTCTTAAAATTGTCCCCACGTAAGGGAGTCTCCTTTGGATCCAGATATTCTTTATCAAGATCTTTTTGAAATTTTTTAATCTCTATTACCTCTTTAGAAACTTTTTTTTGAGAAAAAAATAACAAAGGTAAAAGCAAAAATAGGAGTATATATCTTCTCATGAACTTAAAATTATAAGTAAAACTATGAATTTTTTCGCCGTATGAAAAGTTAAAACTGTACTAAAAAAGCATAATCTGTTTTAAACAAAATAAGTTATCGTTGTTCTAGCATACTTTTTGACTATAAAAGCCCATGGACAGAAAGAAATTCATCAAAACGAGCGTACTAGCTATCTCAGGTTTTTATTTTCTACAATCGGATCTTTTTCAGGCAGCTGAACGAAGGGCCAATAGGATAAAAGAAACTGTAGATGCTCCTGTTATTATCATTGGGAGTGGATATGGGGGCGCTGTTTCTGCTTTACGACTGTGTGAAGCCGGCAAGAAAGTTGTTCTGCTGGAGATGGGTCTTAATTGGGAAAAATCAGGGATTCCATTCTCTAATCTTCTGAAACCAGGGAAAAGTGCCGCATGGCTGAAAAAGAAAAGTATTGCTCCCTTTATGAATTTATTCTCTCTGACTCCTTTTACCGGAACATTGGACCGCCTGGATTTTGAACACCTTAATATTTGGGTAGGAAGAGGGGTAGGCGGAGGCTCACTTGTTAATGGCGGAATGGCCGTGACTCCCAAAGAAAGCTATTTCAGAGAAGTTTTTCCCAATCTGGATGCTGAAAAATTTTACAGTCATTACTTTCCGTTGGTACAGGAAGAACTTAAAGTAAATGTTATTGATGAACAGTTTCTAAAAGAATGTCCCTATTATAAATTTACGAGGGTAGGTGAAGAAGAAGCTCATAAAGCCGGCTTCAAAACGATGCGGGTTCCCAATGTATATGACTTTAAATATATGGAAAAGGAATTCAGGAATGAAGTTCCCCGCTCAGCACTCAATACCGAAGTGATCTATGGAAATAACCATGGTAAAAACAGTTTAGATAAAACCTATCTGAAAAAAGCAATGGAAACCGGAAATCTTGAAATTCTGGATCTTCATTGTGTGGATCATATTAACCTCAATGATGATAAAAGTTATACACTCACTGTACAGCAAATTGATACCTCCGGAAATATAGTTGCAGACAAGGTTTTTAATTGTAAAAAACTGATCCTTTCGGCTGGAACTATGGGAACTTTACAACTGCTGCTGCATTCTAATGCAGTTAATAACCTTCCTATTCATGAACAAATCGGTAAGAATTGGGGAAATAACGGGAATTTTATGACCGGAAGAAACTGGGTAAAACCATTATCAGGCGGAACAGGATCAAAACAATCAACAATTCCGGTGGGTGGCATTGATAACTGGGAAGATAAAGAACATCCTTTCTTTACAGAAATTGCCCCCTTACCAATGGGAATGGATGTTGCCACGGCATTGTATCTGCTCATCAACAGAGTGGATAAAAAAGGAGAAGTTGGTTATGATAAAATCACTCAAAAAATCAGATTGAACTGGGATGAAAGCCATACATCCAAAATGAAAGAAAATGCCAAGTATTTTATCCGGAAAATGAATAAAGCGAATGGAGGAACCAGAAGTCATTTCCTTTTCAATAATGGTTTTGGAGCAGATATTTGTTATCATCCCCTTGGCGGATGTGTATTAGGAGAAGCAACCAATGAATTTGGAAAATTAAAGGACCATGAAAACCTTTATGTATTGGATGGATCTTTAATTCCCGGAACTATTGGAGTTAATCCGTTTGTAACGATTACTGCTATTGCAGAATATTGTATTGAAAATCTGATCCGACAGAATGAGTTTGCTTAAAGCAGCTCTTTTACTTCTCTGAGATAATGACGAATATCTGTTTCATGCTGGAAAGGATATTCAAAATTCAGTTTTTCTGCTAAGGCAGTTCCCAACTCATGAACAAGATCAGCAAAAGCAAACAATGCTGTCCAGTTTTCTTCAATATCATATCCTGAAAAAGTAGCTTCTACTCTACTCCATAGCTCTGCAGAAAGGTGTTTTTTAAAGAGCCTTCCGTGTTTATTCGTAGTTATATTATTCCATTCATGGGAACTTGCAATATACCATTCGATTAAAGGAACCAGATAGTCTGTTCTCAATACATCTTCAGACATGAATTTAGCATAGAAAATATCACCACGCTTAAGGCATTTCGCCACATAAGTGGTATCCCACCAGAAATCATTCAGTAGCTGCTTAAATTTCTTTTCCGTGGGCTGATGAATCATTATGGATTGATGGGTTGGAGCCTTCAGATCCTTTGTAAGACCATCTTTATCAATCAAAACCTTATATCCTACATCCCAATCATCAGGAAGTTTTTCTTCCTTCACTTCTTCGGAAAATTCTGATACCTGGTATAGTTTAAAATCTACTTTCACATGGTCTTTATACAAAACCATCTTCATAGCATGTTTTCCATCAAAGACTGTATCATCTTCTTCAATCATGGAAATTGGCTCTCCGAAAAGGCTGATCCATTCATTATTGTCTTCATAAGCTTTTCTGCTTTGAAAAACCAGCTCCACATCAAGATCACTAAAATCATCTACCGGAGCATAGGGATTGACCAATGAACTGGTTAACAGGACAGCACGGATATCCTGATTATTTTCTGCCCAGTGAATGATTTG
The DNA here is from genome assembly GCF_003815715.1 of Chryseobacterium sp. G0162. Classification (NCBI taxonomy): domain Bacteria; kingdom Pseudomonadati; phylum Bacteroidota; class Flavobacteriia; order Flavobacteriales; family Weeksellaceae; genus Chryseobacterium; species Chryseobacterium sp. G0162. The sequence goes on from NZ_CP033922.1 coordinate 1,550,472, forward strand.
CTCCAGCTTTTCGTCCCTTATCTTCATGCTAATAAGATTCGGATATTTTTACCCGATAGACATCGGAAGAATTCCTTTTAATAGATTCTACAAAGAAGCCACCTTCTTCAGGAATAACTTCTTTAAGATCAAAACTTTTACAGTCTTTTGGTAACCCTGAAAAGATTAAAGTAAACCAAAAGTCCTGCATAAAGGGAACAGGTGTCCAATAAGGAGAAATTGAAATATTCTCCGCATGAATCATCTTGCTTCTATGCTCAGATTGGTTATCAAAAAGATAAGTCGAATGCCAGATCCTGATTAGATTCCCTAAAAATGGTGATGCGGGAAAGCAACAGTGTACAATCACCTGTTTCTCTTCTTCTATCTTTGTCTGAAGAGATTCCAGGAGCTCTTTTGCAATAACCGGTTTTATAACGATTTCTTCCACCTTTTTATGAGTAATAAGGGATGAGCAATGAATAATGCTGTTGGTAATGCTTATTATTCATTGCTCATTATTAATATTTAGTATTCTAATTCAAGCTTTTCTTTGGTATACTTCCTTACTTTTTCAGTAAGTTCAGGATGCTCTGCCAGCTTTTGTCCGTATGATGGAACCATTTCAAGCAATTTGTCTCTCCATTCTCCATGAAGTTTCTCTGGGAAACATTTCTCAAGAACATTAAGCATTGCCTGTACTGCTGTAGATGCGCCCGGTGAAGCCCCCAATAAAGAAGCAATTGTACCGTTTTTATTTACTACTACCTCTGTTCCGAACTCTAATTTACCTCCTAACTTATCATCTTTTTTGATGATCTGAACTCTTTGGCCTGCTACTTTCAATTCCCAATCCTCTTCTTTAGCGTCCTTGATAAATTCTCTTAAGTGCTGCATTCTTTGAGACTTGGTCATCGCTACCTGCTGAATAAGGTATTTGGTAAGAGGAAGATTATGCCACCATGCACCAAATAAAGATCTTAAGTTTTTAGTATTAACACTTTCCGGTAAATCAAGATAGCTTCCTTCTTTCAGAAATTTTGTTGAAAATCCTGCGAAAGGTCCGAAAAGAAGGGCTTTTTGGCCATCAATAATTCTAAGATCAAGGTGAGGAACAGACATTGGCGGTGCATCTACGGTTGCCTGTGTATATACTTTAGCCTGGTGTTTCTCTACCAATTCCTGATTATGAGTTACCAACCATTGTCCGGAAACCGGAAATCCTCCATAGCCTTCGCTTTCTTTAATATCTGAGCTATCCAAAAGCGGAAGGGCGTATCCTCCGGCACCAATGAATACAAAATCAGCATTCACCTCCTGTTTATGGTTATGAATTCTGTCTTTCACCTTCATTTCCCACTTTCCATCTTCCTTAGGGCTGATATCTTTTACCTCATGGTATAAAAATACTTCTACATTAGAATCTTCCAACAGGTGTCTGCCCATTTTTCTGGTTAATGTTCCAAAGTTAACGTCAGTACCCATATCCATTTTGGTGGCAGCCATTATTTCAGATTTGTTTCTTTTGCTCATTACCAATGGGATCCATTCTCTCAGTTTATCATGATCTGTAGAAAATTCCATCCCTGAGAAAAGAACTGATTCGGACATTTTATCATGACGCTTTTTAAGATATTCAGCATCTTTTTCTCCAAATACCAGACTCATATGTGGACATGAATTGATGAAGTCTTTCGGGTCCTGAATATATCCTTTCGCTAATAAATAAGCCCAGAACTGTTTTGAAATTTCAAATTGTTCTGCGATACTTTCAGCTTTCTTGATATCAATACTACCATCCGGATTTTCCGGTGTATAATTTAGCTCACAAAATGCGGAGTGCCCTGTTCCGGCGTTGTTCCAAGCTGCTGTACTTTCTTTGGCAAACCTTCCTAATCTCTCGAAGATGGCAATTTCAAGTGTTGGATCAAATTCATGAAGCAGTGTTGCTAAAGTGGCGCTCATGATTCCGCCCCCTATCAGTACAACGTCGTATTTAGGTTTCGGTGTTCTGCTTGTAAGCGATTGTGACATAATTTTAAATTTTAGTTCAAATTTCGGGAAAACTTTTAAAAAGAGAAACGCGTTTAACGATTTTAACACGTTATTTTTTGTTCTGAAAGCACTTCTGAATTATGCAAGGCGATATGATGGAAAGTATCAATAAAGTAACATTGAAATGATGAATTATAAATCATGTTTTTTATTAAATTAACATTAAATTTTGACTCATATAATTCACCAAAAAGTAAGTAATTATCACATTTCAGTCTCTTATCTATTTTATATTAATTTAAGTTCATTAAAGTTTGCAATACAAAATACCTTAATCATAATAGTTTATGTACATATAATTTTTCAAAAATAAGTGAATACAAATTAAAAATAAACAAATAAAACTCACTTTTAATTGATAAAATAATAATTTAAAAGCATTAATCATGTAAAAAAATCACAAATTAATCATTTTTTATACGTACCTTTCAATTGATTTAATACCATATTCCATGTGTATTTAGTTAAAATTATTTCGTAAACATATAAAAGATGAAAATTGTTAACTTCTTAAGTACATTTTTCGCTACAATGGCATTAGCCCAAAGCGGAAGTGTAGGAATCAACACGTCCAAACCGGACCCCAGTGCAATTTTGCATATCGAAAATTTCAATGGAGTTTCTGCAACAGCTACAGCCACGGTATCAGGTGGGGCTGTAAACGGAATTACCATAACCAACGGTGGAAGTGGGTATATTACAGCACCTACCATTAATTTTTATGGCGGCGGCCCCATTGTAAACGGGGGTACTAAAGCACGGGCTACGGCTAATATCTCTAATGGAACCATAACCAGTATCACTATTAATAACGGAGGAAGCGGTTATACGAGTGCTCCCACATTAGTCATTTCAGGAGGAAGTAAAGGATTGCTATTCCCTAACCTGAACATTACCAATCTCAGCAGCATAACTACTCCTGTCTCTTCACCGGCTAATGCTCTTATTGGTTTTAATGGAGGAAATAATACTAATAATAAAGCCATACATGTTTTTAACGGAACTACCAAACAATGGCAAAGTACTATTGATGCCGAAAATACTCCCAAGGTTGCTTATCTCGATTTCACAGGAAATCTCTCTGCATTGGATAATGCTGTTGCCGGAGCTAACACTCAATTGTTAGTGAACCCTCCGGCGGTCTCCGGTGTATCCAACATTAATGGTTTCAAAGTAGTTCAGAATCCAAGTTCTGGAGGATATTCTCTGGTTCTTCCTCAAGGAAATTATCTGGTAGAAGTGAATCTTAATTTAAATTCGCCTCAGGAAAGTCCTTCAGGACAAGGGGGAACCGCTCCTCTTTCAGGAAGTACTTATTATCTGATGGGATATTTTATAGATTTTACCAACGATCAATACAATAACACCAGTAATACGTTTGTATCAGGAGCTAATACAAGAAAGGAAGTTCCCATTGTCTCTAAAGTAAATACCAATCATTTAGCAACTTGGTCCTACTATTACAGTGTTCCTACTAATGCCAATGCCAACATCATTGGAGGACTAAGATTACGATTGGGAAGAATGCAGAACAGTACGTTTTATGATCTTGTCAACGTGATACCAACTGGGTCTTACATTAAAATATCACAACTTTAAAAACAAAAACACATGAAAAAAGGTTATATTCTCCTATTATTTATTATAGCACAAACAATATACGCGCAAGTAGGAATTGGGAAATCTACTGTTAATAGCTCAGCTGTATTGGAAGTATCCGAATCTACAAATAAAGGTGTTCTTCTTCCCAGAGTAGATATCGTAGACATATTGAACAATATCACCCCTGTTCCTAATCCTGCAGAAGGGCTTATTGTATACAATAAAGGAAATTCTATCAGCCCCGGTCTTTATATATGGAAAAACAACCGATGGACTCAGCTCGCTGATACTTACAATCTCGTAAGCTATATGATGCTTCAACGTACTACAGATTATACAATATTGGGAAACCTCGCCAACGGTACTTTTAAAAATTTTAATGATGCTTCTTTTACGGTTGTTTCAAATGATATTGGAGCATCTTACAACACCACGTCAGGAGTCATTACACTTCCCGGAAATAGTGGTTACCTGGTCAATGTATGCCTGAATATAAGAACGGCATTGGAAAGTACTACTGCCGGAATTGGAGGTACTCCTATACAATTGCATCAATATCTTGTAAAACTTATTGATCCTGTTTCAGGAACTCAATATGGAAAAACAATAAGCATCAATGCACAATCGATAGCGACTAATAAAACACATACTTTAAATATGAGCTTTTCTTTTGTTTCCACATCAGTTACCCCTATTACATTAGTTCCTTCCATTGCACATGATGCAGGAGGTACTTATCAACAGGGAGCAGGAGGAACAACTCCCAATAACGGAGAAATTATTATTACCAATGCTAAAATTGATATTCAAAGATCAGCCCTTAATCAATAATTACTATTACAATGAAAAACTATATTTATCTTGCTTGTATAACTATAATACTGTTGAGCACGCGCGTTAACGCACAAGTTGGTATTAATACAACAAATCCTAACGCAAGCAGTGTCCTAGACATTAATTCATCCGATAAAGGAGTGCTTTTTCCTCAATATGATCTTACGGTACTGAATAGTACATCAACCCCCATTGCTAATCCTGCCGATGGTCTGATGATTTATAATAAAGGAGGAACCTCTGTTTTTCCTAAAGGATATTATGTATGGATCAGAGATCAATGGCAACGTTTTATACTTGCCGGAACGGAACCTCAGTCTATGTCCTTAATTATCAATTCAGGTATTTTAATTCCTACCGGAAGTACAAATAATACACTTACCAACTTCACCGTAGCTGCCAATAAAATTACAGCTGCCTCACTAGGATCTGATACTTCTACTATTACTTTACCGGCTGGAACATACATCCTTCGGTATTCTGTAGATTCCAGCAATGCAAATAACAATAATGGAACAGCCAATACACAATACCTGTCTCAAAACTTCACCTGCACACGATCATATATTATCAATGCAGTAACTGGTACTAATATTACGGAAATTAACAGAATGTGTCAGTTATCAAGCTCTTTTACTTTTTTTCAGGGAAGTTATTTTTTGACTTTAGCTGCCCCTACCACTATCCGTCAAAAATTTGAATTTGATACAGGCAACGGATTTACGGCCAGCAATCTGAATGTTCGTTCGTCACTGGCACTTGTTATTACTAAAATGAGTCAATAAAAAAGACTTAAGTAAACTACTACTTAAGTCTTCAATATAGGTATTAAAACAAGGTTCTGGAATGTGGAACCTTGTTTTTTAATTTAGTTTTGCGGTCAGTTTTTTAAACTGTTTTTCAGCATTTTTACCTTCATAAAGAATGCCATATACCGTATCAATAATAGGCAATTTCAGGTTTTTCTGTTTTGAAGTCTTGTAAATGGATTGTGCGGCATAATACCCTTCCGCGACCATGTTCATGGACTGGATTGCTGATTTTACAGTATATCCTTTTCCGATAAGGTTTCCAAGGTTTCTGTTTCTTGAAAAAAGTGAATAAGCGGTTACCAAAAGGTCTCCAAGGTAAGCACTTTCATTTACATCTCTCGGTGCTTCATAGATAGCTTCCAGGAAGATTTCCATTTCACGGATCGCATTAGATACAAAAACGGCAGTAAAGTTATCTCCATATCCTAATCCGCTTGCAATTCCTGCTCCGATAGCAAAAATGTTTTTAAGAATGGCACTGTACTCATTTCCCAGAATATCTTTACTGGTTTGTACCTTAATAAAATCTGAACTGAAAATTCCTTCCAGCTTTTCTGCTGTTTCATCTTCTACGGTAGCAATGGTGAGGTAAGAAAGTCTTTCCATCGCAACCTCTTCTGCATGACAAGGCCCTGCAATGACCGCCTGGTTTCTGAAACCGATCTTAAATTCATCACGCAGGTAATGGGCTACCACATCATTTACTTTAGGAATAATTCCCTTGATTGCAGAAACAAAGATTTTATCTGAATAATCACAGGTCATCTTATCCAAAGTATCTGACAGGTAAATGGAAGGTGTTGCCAATACAACGACATCACACGCAGAAACCAGTTCATTAATATCTGTGGTCAGTTTTAAACTCTTCAGATTAAAATGAGCCGCCGTAAGATAAGTCGGGTTATGTCCTCGAAGCTCAATAGCTCCTTTTACAAACTCACTTCTTACACACCAGTGCACAACTTTACAATTTTCAACAAGCATTTTTACGATAGCAGTTGCAAAACTTCCGCTTCCTACTACTCCTACAGAAACATCCTTTTTAGTCTTTTTTGGATTCGAAGATTCTGAAATAATTTTCTTTTTAGCCATAATTGGAATGTGAACTGCAAATATATTAAACAAAGATTTAACAGAATACTTTAAGGCATGATAAAAAACCATTTTCTGAAAAAAATAATGCTTCAACACAATTAAATATACAATTAAGCGTTAGATACAGAAAAAACTGAATTTTAATTAACAATAACCAACAAAACTTATTTTTAATTAAATTTGCAGCTGAAAACCGTTTTAAATATTCTAAGAGAGGAAATATGAAAAAATTTCTAAACAGCAAGAAGAACGTAAACATTCTCCTGGGAGGACTTTTACTAGTAGTTTTTGCACAAGGTATCTTCATTGCCAAACTTTTCTCAGAGAAGGATGACAAAACCTACGCAGTGAATCTTGTAAAAATAAACACTGAAAAAGACAGTGTAGATTATCTGAAAATGAAAACTGATCTTACGCTGGTAGATCAGACCGTTGCCCAACTGAACTCTTTCCTGAAGTCTAAAGACATTTCAAATGAAAAGCTAATGATGCTTAATCAGGACAGTATTGCCAATTCTATTTATCTTTCCAAACAAGCCAACCGATACAGCCAATACCTGATGAACCTACAGAAAAAACTGATGGAGGTTCCATTAGGAATGCCTACAGATGGATATATTTCATCTAATTTCGGGATCAGAAAAAATCCTATTCCATTTAGAACTGTTTTTGCTTCGGTAAAATCGAGTGCTACTACAGAAGCTAAACCTGTTGCAGCAGCGGCACCAAAGCCGGAAGCTAAAGCCGAACCTGTAGAAAAAATCGTTGAATTAACAGACAGTTATGGAAATAAAAGAGAAGTTAAAGTGATGGTCACTCCAAAAGCAGCTCCTGTAGCTTCTGCACCGGCAGCTTCAGCTCCTGCTACAAAAGCTGTTGCAGGAACAACTACTTCTAAAGCGGCTCCTATGGAAAGAAATAATCCTCCAGCTGAAGCGGACCAGATGCAATTCCATAAAGGACTGGATATTGCCGTTGCATTCGGTTCTGATGTAAGAGCCGCCGCCGCGGGAACCGTTATTTTCTCCGGGCAGAAAGGTGGTTATGGGAATTGTGTCATTGTTTCTCATGGAAACGGACTGGCTACTCTTTATGGACATTTATCACAGCTTGTTTCTAGAGTGAATGATAAAGTAAAAGTAGGTCAGGTGATTGCTAAATCAGGGAACTCCGGGCGTTCTACAGGACCTCATCTTCATTATGAAGTACATAAAAACAATACTCCGGTAAATCCAAAGTTGTTTATGAATCTATAAAAGAAAGCTGTCTCTAATGAGGCAGCTTTTTTTGGCTCTAAAAGATAGATAATGTGTAGTAGTATTGCTGATCTTGCAGGCTTCACAGGTTTTTCAAGGATTACATTAGTTTTTCCCTTATAAATCTGTGAAATCTGCGAGAATTTATTTTATCGCAAGGTTTTAAGGTTACACTATAAACAAAAACAGCTGCCCATAGCAGCTGTTTTCTATTTTAGAATCTTAAGCGTTCCTTTTGGATGAGTAAAGGTACCATCTGGTCCTGCAATATTGGAATACACTATATTTTTATTGTAATCCTGAATATGCGTTACATTGAATCCCAAATGAGGCTCATGCCAGTATACCATAAAAATATTCTTTGCTACTTCTACTGCTGTATACTCTACAGTATCTGTACTGTTTTTTGAGCTTCCGGCAGTTCCGGTGAATGTCATTGTTTTGTTGTCTTTAAAATCCAGAAGGAATTTTACAGCTCCAAAATCAACTTCTACTTTCTTACCGATAGCCGGATAAGGTGATTTTAAATCCCAATCCATTTGACCTAAGAAAACTTTCACCCCCATTTCCAATTCATCTTTTCCTGGAAGATTTGGATATTTCTTTACCATAAAGTCTACGATAGCCGCTGTAGTTTTATTTTCCGTAACCGCTTTCTTATAATTTTCAAGGTAAGTTTTAACGAAATCCAAAGATACAGGCGATAGAGACTGTTTGGCAAAATGTGATGGAATTACCTGCTCAGGTTTCAAAGATTTCATAGCATCAATCTGCTCAATCCACTGGTCAATAGCTTTTACATTCTGAGTATCTGCCATCCAAAGATGTGAATCTACAGAAACCGAAATTCCTCCTGCAACAGTTTTAATAGATGGAATCCAAAGAAAGCTGTGAGCCGGATCTTCAGGATTCTGTCTGATTTCAATTGTATTTCCTTCAAGATCTGGAATGGAAGTCACTGCTTCCGGAACAATAATTTCTGAGGGAGCATCTGCTTTTAATTGCGGTTTCCAAACTGCTAGTTTATCCTCCTTTGAAGCGGAAATAAGATAAGCCGTCTGTGCTGTAGAAATAATTCTTGCGTTGGGAAAAGCTTTTTTAATGACATCTAATCCAAAATAAAAATCCGGGTCACTATGAGAAATAAAAACGGTTTTCAGGTTTTTTCCCGTTGCTTTTATTTCTTTTACTAACTGTTCTGCATATTGCTTTTGAAACTGAGCGTCAATAAGCATAGCATCTTTATCACCATAAATAATGGTAGAAGTAATTGGAAATATTGCCTTGGTTCCGGGATTATAGACTTTAACTTTCAGATTCCCTGCAAATATGCTGATGAAACCTAAAATAGTCACTAATGATAATAGCTTTCTTTTTAACATTTTGTTCTTTTTAGATTAATAGGCTGCTGTGAAGCGTTCACGGATGTGGTTGTTCTGTTCCAGTTCATCCACTAAAGCTACGGCTACATCTTCTACAGAAAGACGGCTTCTTCCTTCTGCATCAAAAACAGGTGTTTCCAAAGATGTTCTGTATTGCCCCGTTCTTGATCCTACATTAGCCTGATTCATTTCCACTGCAGGACTGAAGAATGTCCAATCTAAGGTATTATTTCCTTTGATCTTGTTTAAATAATCTCTTGCAGCAGTTGCTCCCGGTTTGTAAGCATCCGGAAAATCCGGTGTATCTACGATCTGAACATTATCCGGTGTGTAAAGGCTTCCTGCTCCACCTACTACAATCAGTCTTTTTACTCCTGATTCTTCTACTGCTTTTTCAATATTTTCAGAACCATTCAAAAAGTCATTGTAAAGATTTGGGTTGGTCCATCCTGCATTAAAAGCACTGATTACAGCATCACTTCCTTTTAAAGCTTCTGCTAATTCTGATACATTGTTTACATCAACACTTTTTGCCGTTACATTTTCCTGTGTTTTTACTTTAGATGCATCTCTTACTAAAGCTTCTACTGCATATCCTCTGTCTGATAATTCTGTTACGATGTGTGCTCCTACAAATCCGGTTGCACCAATTACTGCTACTTTTTTCATAATGTTTTATTTTTAATTAAATTGTAATAAATTTTGTTACATTTATAGGTAAAAAATTTTTATTCGAACTGATTTGCGAACTCCTGCAAAGATTTATCTCCTAAAAATTGACTTACCAACTGATCTGTTTCTTCAAACAGTGTATTTAAATGACTGTTAATTTCTTTTCCAACACTACAGGCAGGATTAGGGTTCTGATTTTTCTTTCCTAGTACTTCTGTATTCTTTACTGATCTGTAAATCTCAGAAATCGTAATATTTTCAGCATCTTTAGCCAAATGGCTTCCTCCTTCTTTTCCTTGTCTGCTGATAATTAAACCTGCTTCTCTCAAAACGCTGATTTCTTTACGTACAATAACCGGGTTTACATTGATACTACCCGCAATCCAATCAGAAGTGAGCCACTCCTGAGGACTTTTCGCCAATAAGGTCATTATATGTATTGCCGTAGCAAATCTTGTATTGTTCATTGTAATTACATTGCAAAGATAGACAAATTTTAATTGTAACAAAATATATTACAGTTAAATTTTTCTTAAAGGATTAATTTATCCAGATCCAGCAGTAAATAATTAATGTTTTGATTGATTGTTCGGGTAGCCGATTGCATCTGATTCAGCATCGCAGCCCGGTTATGAAGGTCATCTGCTCTATAGTATCCACCATCACTGAAAATAACGGATTGATCTGCGGCCGCTTTATTATCATCGAACTGATAATGAAGCCATCTTTCTTTCATGTTTCCGATAATGGAACGTTCTTCTCTATTGGAAAATTTCTTTTCGGTATACATATACCAGATAAATGGTGGAAAGTTTGGGGATTCCAATTTACCTTTCCAAATATCTCTCAAAAGATTTCTCTGATGAATAAATTCTACCTTTTTCCCTTTCGGATTAAGCGTTGCTAAACCAAAACCTGCTCCCAGCACCCCTCCTCCAATATCAATAGCATTGCTCCAGCCTTGATCTCCAACAATTCCTCCGGCAATAGAGGCAGCTGCACCTGTAATGATAGAATATAGAATCAATTTATTATTTCTGGAAGAATTAAGATTATCCACATAATTGCCTATCTGTGCTACTCTTTCGCCTTCGCAATCGAATTCTGCAGCTACCGCATCCAATTCAGTAAGGGCAATGGTGATTTTACTATTGATTTTTGTCTTTAACTGTAAAACTTTAACCTGAGAAGCCAAAGAGGAATCTTTTTTAAGATCCATAATCTGATGAACTTCATGCAGATTATCCAAAGCATTTAAAATTAAAATACTCTGGTCAGAAAACATTTCTTTCAGCTCTTTATTGGCTTCTAAAATAGAATCCGAATTGTGGGAAGGGACTTTATTACTATAGTTGTATTTAAAAGGAGCTTTACAATAACTATCCTTCAGAGTAAGTATATTCTGTTGAATAGTCTGATTCTTCCTGGAAACACAAGAAGTCAGCAGACCGAAAACGATAAAGAGCGAAAGTAGCTTTTTCATTCAAACCAATTTTTGTGCAATAGCTGAATCATTGTGAGAAATCATCAATCAGTTTCAATATAATTCATCAATACGAATATAGTACAAATAAAAAAAATTACCTGAAATCAGGTAATCTTTTAATTTATTTTTAAGCCGGATTATTTAATCCCCAATAATTCCACTTCAAAAACAAGGGTACTGTTTGGTCCGATTTCTTTACTGATCTCCTGATCTCCGTACGCTAAATGTGGTGGAATAATCAGCCTCCACTTACTTCCTACCGGCATTAGCTGAAGCGCTTCTGTCCATCCGGAAATCACTCTATTCAAAGGAAAAGATGCTGGAGTTCCTCTTTTTACAGAACTATCGAAAACTTTACCGGAAATGGTAGTTCCATGATAGTGGCATTTTACAGTAGATTTTGGTCCTGGTTTTGCCCCATCTCCTTCTGTAATAATTTCGTATTGTAAGCCGCTTGGTAATTGAACAACGCTCTCTCTCTTACCATACTCTTCCATATATTCTTTACCGTCATTAAGATTCTTTTCGGCTAATTCTTTTTTACGTTTAAATAACAAATCTGCTACTCCCATATTATAATTTTTTACAAAGATAAGGCTTTTTGGAGTTGAAAGATGGAAGCTGAGAGATGGAAGTTCAAACTTTAATTATATGAACAGGCATCAATTCGTCTTATCAGCTTCAATAAGCAAGCATTCAAAAAAATATTTTACCAATTGATATTCAGTCACTTAAAAGCATATCTATAAAATTATATAGTTTCGTTGCCGCCCTCCTCCAGCATTCGCCCTTTCTCATTCATAAAATTCAAATAATTGTAATAATTCCTTAACACAAATTCCGAAACTTGGCGTTATAATTGGATTTAAAAACTAAATGCCAAATCCGATATTATATAATAAGAAGTTTGATGAGCTTAATGAAGAGGAAAAAAAACTTCTTGAAATCAATAAAAAATCGATTGCTGATTTTGTTGAGCAGTCCTCTTCTATAAGTGACGTCAATTATGCTACCAGAAATGCCCATGCGAAAACATATGCTGTTGCTAAGGGAATTTTTTGGGTGGATCCCAATATTCCTGAATTTCTCAAACCTTTTTTTGATAAAGAGAAATTTAATTTGTTTGTAAGGCTTTCCAATGCACAATTGAAAATTACAAATTCTAAAAGGGATATTCCAGCCTATGGCTTTGCGGTGCAAATCAGGGATGAGAATAATAATCTGCTTTCCAATTATCCATTGGTAAACTTTCCATTGTTCCCAGTTAATTCAGTTTCAACATTTCTAAAACTATTTACTGCCGTCAATCTTTCTTATATCAAAAAGTGGAGCAGTTTATTTTCAATTATAACACAAGCCATTAAAGTTATTCCATCTGTTTTTACAGGTTCATTTATTAGAAATTCATTAAAACTATTCAGCAAGAGAAATGATTTTATTCTCTCTTTTGATTATCATTCTGTAGGGGCTTACCGCCTGGGAGATTATATGATAAAAATAAAGCTCAGTCCTAAGTCTGTTAATAAGAATATGGACAAGAAACAAAACATGAAAAAGGCTTTAAAGAATTATTTTCAGAGGAATGATTTTACCGCCGATGTTTTGATTCAGCTGTGCTATGACCTGAAAGACCAACCCATCAACAAATTGAATGTAGAATGGAAAAATTCGCCCTACATCAAGATTGGTGAAGTTAAAATAGAAAAGAATTCTTTATTGGATCCCCGAGATTGTAGTAATGAACTTCTTTCATTTAATCCGTTTGAAAGTAAGATGATCTTTCAACCCGTAGGAAAAATTCAAAAATTAAGGGATGGTGCTTATAAAGTATCTGTTCAGACCAGAAGAAAGATCAATACCCTTTTGCATGGGAAGAAAAGTGAGTTGTAATTATTCAGAAATGTATATAAATATTTTAACATCACTATTTAAACTATCAACATGTTCATCAATAAAAAAAGACTATCATTACAGTCTTTTTTTATTATTTCTATTACTTAGATGCTTTAAAATCCAGATGCTTTCATTTTACTTTCCGGGCTTTGCTTCTCTCAATTGATGGTCCATTCTTTTGGAAATAAACCATAAATTTCAATAAAGAAGAATAACTTCATTCAGATAAAACACACACAAAATATTCTAATAGCTATTTTTAATTGTTGATATAATTATAAGTACTCGTTCCTAAAACCTTTCCAGTAATACCATCTAATTTGATGATTTCAACAAGATTTGATTTTTTTAAATGCTCAATTTCCCATACCGGCTTATCATTCTCTATTTTTCTTGAAATCTCATTGTGCCAGCCTGTACTTTGTAATATGGGACCTTTATCTATTTTTATTCCCTGTATTTCACAAAATTTCAGAATATCTTCAAATGTGAATTTATATGGCCTATCATGATCTATTTCTTTAATCAAGTTTCCATTTTCATCAAACTCGTACCAGATACCTTTTTTAAAATTACCCCAAACATTTAAAGCTATTCCTTTATATTTTATATTACCGGATGGATAATAATCCTTGAATATTTTAAAGTATGAGTCATGTGGAGTCTCATAATATGCTGCACCTGCTTTCACCTTGACCATTTCTATATATGTACCATTTTTTAAAGTTGTAAAAACAGCATTTGATATATTTTTTTTTAAGCTATTATATTTAATGGTATCAAATTTTTCAAATTTATTGTCTATTTCTGGAATCATAAGTGCGTTATTTTGTGCTTTACAGGAAGTCATCATTAAAATCAATAAAAAAATATACTTTTTCATAAATTATTTATTTTAGAATTTGTTTTTTCCCACTGCCATTTCCAGAGGCTATATCTAGGATTGCTGTTGATATGAGAATAATCCATGATATTTTCTGTTTCACCATACACATAGGTGTATTCTGCATTGGGATCTGCTACACTATTGGTAAAACTATGCGGGACACCTTTGGTATGCAAAAATTCATGAACCGCAGTTTCATCGCTTTTTCTTGGAAAAAGAATAACAAAATCATTATGCGCATACCCATTCAGACCTTTATAAATATTTGACTTATCTTTACAGCCACCACTTTCTCCCAGATAGAAAGCCACAAAATACTTACTGTATTTATACTCATTTTCTTTTTTGCTTTTAAGATCTTCTTTTAACTTTCCGTTAAGATAGAAAACCAGATTTAAATATCCATCAGCATGACTAAGAGGAATTTGACTTTCATCATCATAATAGGCCAATATTCTGTTTCTATCTACATATTTTCCTCCGTGTTGCAAATTTGAATCAGAGGATAAATCTAACGAATAAGTTTCTACTTCCATTTCAATTAATGCATGTCGAAGATATTTTTCAAATAATTGTTTTTGACCTGAGGAACTTCCAGACAGTTTTCCATTAATATTAGTATCAACATCAACTAATAAAACTTTAGCTTTCTTCCTCTTCGATGCATCATTCGCCCAGACTTTTAATTTCCCAGCCAGCTGTTTTACTTCTTTTCCTTCTTCATTCTTAGAAACAGCATACGCTTCTATACTCTGGTCAGTGTTGAATTCCTCCAGACATTCTATGGTTACATAGTCCTTCAGATCATGCTTTCCTATAGATTTTGTAGCGATTTCCATTGGATATATCTTAAAGTGGGGATTCCCCTTAAATCTTAAGATCTGTGGCTCTTGGTCCACTTCCACAATAAGACTTAACAAAGCTTTCGTATTGTTAAAACCAGAAGCTTTAAGATTCCCAGATTCATCCTTGATACGGGTGGGATACAATGAAAGCCATGAGCAGAAATAATCCTCTGCATTGCCATCTGCTTTTTTCCTCCAGGGGATACTGTATACCCCATATTCATTCCTGAGCCTGGCAAACATAGAGGAAGATACTTTAAAATCCCCCTCATATTCATTAATATCAGTTTCCAATATCGTCAAAGCTTTTTCTTTTTTATTCTTCTTTTTCTTATACTGGTCGGCTACCAAGTCTTTATAATGTTTATCCCCAAAATTAGTAGTTTCCCCAAGCCTCATCCAATCAAATCCGTAATCCTCACCTTTCCAATTGTTTTTTGGCCTGAACTGTACAAAACATTTTGCAGTTAAATCTATAGCTGGTGCATATTTGGGTATTCCGTAACTAACCCCATTTTTTACTCCTATTTCTGTAATTGAATTCCCTGCAGTAGTGATAATGTTTTCATTGGAATACATGCTGTGTCCTTCCTGAGAAATCTTGGTATAGCTCCCTTTTACAATTCTCGTTCTGCTCATGGTATAGAAATTAGAGGTTATTGTTTCTTCCTATAGTATCATAAGCAATGAGGAGCCTGAACAGCTCTGAATTTAAGATGTGTTTTTTCATAAAGTGTGTTTTTTAAATCAATAACTCTCTAAATTTAGAAATATTATTTTATTAGAAGATGTTTTTTTCATAAATATCTAAAAGTGTAGTAGTTCTACGACTATTTATTTTTAGCTGTATTACTCCTATTAAATTAAAAATGCCACGAATACACTTATAATTTGTGCATTCGTGGCAAGGAAAAACCTTTGAATCTTTACTCTCGGTTTTATTCTTTTATCTAAATTTACGTTCCTCTTCTTTTATAGCAAGATCATTGATGCTGGCATATCTTTTAGCCATCAAGCCATTCTCATCAAACTCCCAGTTCTCATTTCCATAAGCTCTAAACCAATTTCCTTCCTTAGTCTGATATTCATATTCAAAACGAACCGCAATACGGTTTTCAGTGTGTGCCCAATATTCTTTCTTAAGTTTATAATTGAGTTCTTTTTCCCATTTCTTCTGAAGAAATACAACAATCTCTTCTCTTCCATTGACAAATGCATCTCTGTTTCTCCATTCGCTGTCTATTGTATAAGCTTTGGAAACTTTTTCAGGATCCTGACTGTTCCAGGCATCTTCTGCCATTTGAATTTTTTGCTTTGCCGTTTCAAGAGTGAAAGGCGGAAGCGGATGTTTTTGTTCCATTGTTTAAGGGATTAATTGGGTGACTATTTTTTTTGATTTCTCTATCAGCTCATTCGATTTATAAAGCTGGCTTTCTATAATGCTGCTTTCAAAAAGCATATAAATATGATCAGAAAGATCATCGTCTTTCAATAATTCCAGAAAGTAATTTCTAAGATCAGCTTTATGGGACTGGATCACGTTTAGAATTTTAATATTATCTGCGGGGATTTCTGATAAAATGTTCAGAAAGCTACAACCTCTGAAATTTTCTTTTTTGTTCATATAGATCAGAAAATCAAAAGCATTCATAATCTTTGAATAAAGATTTTCTGACTGGGCAGAAAAAGTATGAAGCTCATGGAACCAATATTCGTGTCTTACATTGAGGAATTCTACACATAAGTCTTCCTTTGATTTAAAATGAAGATAAAAGCTTGCTTTAGCCACCTCAGATTCTGAAATAATCTGATTGATTCCTGTTGAATTATATCCTTGCTTTGCAAACAAATTGAATGTTGTTGCGATAATTCTTTCCCTTGGAGATTTCATATTGCTTACTTTTATAGAACAAATGTATGAAAAAAAATAATAGACAGACAGATCTGTCTATTTTATTTTAAAAAAAAATGTTTAAAGAATGTTGAAACACGAAAGACACAAAGTTATCTGCTTACATTATGCTTTAAGGCGCAAGGACTTTATCTATGGTAAAATTTAATATCATAAAAAATGTTTTGAAAAACATCATCAAGAATATCTTTACATCTTGTATTTTCCAATAAAAAAACCTCCGGAATTTAATTCCAGAGGTTTCTTATATATTTTTTTGCATGTTATTTTTTTTCTAATTCTTCTTTTTTATCCTCCTCTTTTTCAGGGAAGATAACAGATAGAAGAACAGAGATCACCAATACTCCTCCTACAATTCCTAATGAAATTGGGGAAGGGATATGAATCCATGGTGCAATAAGCATCTTAACTCCGATGAATGAAAGAATAATTGCCAATCCGTACGGAAGCTTGCTGAACATGTGGATAAAGTTGGCCAATAGGAAATATAGTGATCTAAGACCTAAAATAGCAAAGATATTTGATGTGTACAGGATAAATGGGTCATTTGAAATGGCAAAGATCGCCGGAATGGAATCTACTGCGAAAAGAACGTCCGTAAATTCAATTACACCTACAACCACTAATAGTGGTGTAGCCATTTTAATCCCATTCTGAATCGTGAAGAACTTATCCCCATCATAATTATCAGAAACTTTCCAAAAGCTTTTGATTAGTCTTGCCCCTGCTGTATTACTGTAGTCTTCATCATCGTCATCTCCTCCGTCACCCCATGATTTGATTCCCGCATATACAAGGAATAAACCGAATAAGGTCATTACAACATTAATTTTTACTGCTTCTCCGAAAATGTTCATTTCAGGAAGATATGTAAGGTTAATCAGCCCAACTCCCGCAAAGATAAATATCGCTCTGAAGATCAATGCTCCGATAATTCCCCAGAAAAGCACTTTATGGTGAAGGAATTTCGGAACTTTAAAGAAGCCGAAAACAAGGATAAATACAAATAAGTTATCTACAGATAGGGCTTTTTCAATCCAATAAGCCGCCTGATACTGGGTAAACTTTTCTACTGCCAGGGCATGACTTTCAGGGGTACCGTCTGTATTGAAAACCCAATACACAACGCCCGAGAATATCATAGACAGTGAGATCCATACAATAGACCAGATGGTAGCTTCTTTGGAAGAAACTTCATGGCTTTTTTTGTTGAAAACTCCTAAATCCAGGAGTAACATGATAACGACTGTTACCGCAAATCCCCACACCAAGCCAGGGTGCAGATCTAAAATACTTTGATGTTCCACTTGAGTTATGTTATTATATGATAAAAGCAATAGATGTACAGAGTACAAATATTGCTATTTTATTTCACTTTTATGTATAAACGATTATAAATAATTCATCTGTACGGTTTGGATCGTCTGCTCCAGTTTTCTATCTGCTGTAGGATCTCCAATCGCATTGAATTTCCACTCTCCATTTCTTCTGTAGAAAACACCCATTACCATAGCAACATGTCCTTTGAAAGAAGCATCATTCGCAATATCATATTTAGCAAAAACCTCCTTTACGTTCGTTGGAGTTCCTTCATAAATACGGATAGAAGCAAAAGGAATAGTTCCAAAATCCTGGCCTCTGTAGCTGTTTAATACCATTGCTACGTGATCTACATTAGAATCAAGGTTATTGAAATCAACAGTAATTACTTCGTTATCTAAACCGTCGTCTCCATCTACGTCACCAGTAAGGTCGTCCCCACTGTGTCTTACAGATCCATTTTTAGATTTCAGGTTTCCGAAATAGATCACTTCCGTTACATTTTTATTGGAATCATATAAAATACAGCTTCCGTCTAAGTCTACTGCCTCTTTTTTAGTTCCGAAAAATCCTTTTTTTTCAATTGCTCCCCAGTTGATTCCTACACAAGCCTGGGAAAGTTCAGCTCCGTTTTCTTTTTTAAGGTTGATTCTCTGACCTTTTTGTAAGTTGATAGCCATCTTTTTATGTTTAGTTGTTATTTACATTTTTTGCGAAAAGCCAATACGCTTAACCGCTTGTTTCAAATTTCGTATTATTGATTATTCAGGTTTAGATTAAGCATCGCCCGCAGAATATTTGTTTCTTCATCGAAATCAAATATCTTGCTCATAATGTCTATATTTTCTAAATTTTTGATATAATCTTTCAAAACTCCTTCTACCTCTGGAGGTAAATTGCGTTTTCTTTCATTCATTGTATTTTCCAGCTGTTCGTTTTTATTCTTAAGCTGATCTATAATGGTACTCTGATTAGACTGGTTTTCAGAAGTGTCAAGCTTATCCAAATCCTTATCGAAAAGATAAAGCTTTTTATCATCTACACTGAAAATAAAATAATCATCAGACTGAAAGATCTTGAAAAGTTCATATTCATGAGTTCCGATCACATAGCCACAGACAAAACGGACTTTAAATCCTTGTATGTTCAACCTTCCCAACAGTTTTCTTTCAATAGAATAATCTTTATACTGATAGGCCGGAAAAGATTCGGCTTTCAGCAGAGATTCATCTGCCTCTAACCTGTAAAATTCCTTTGCATATTTTTTATGAAAGTAGAGAACATTCTCCCAATTGGCTGTAAAGATATCTTCCGTAAGGTCTTTATACAGAGCTTTCATATGTTGTGAAAATATACCGCTGTACATTTTCCTATCGGTCTGAAAACTATCTGCCTGTCTTTCTTCAAAACCTGAAATATATTTTTTGTTGATGTCAATTTCATTAAGGACCGCCAGCATATCATTTTCCTTCTGTCTTTTTATTTTGGTCAAAAGCTCAATGAGACTGTCGGTATACTGTAAGTGGAAAAGCTCAAGTTTATTGTAATCAAGGGCCATATTTTCCTGGAACAGATTGTGGATAATATCGGTTTTGATGTAAATGGATATTATATCAATATGTTCAAAAAAATTAGCCAGAAGTTTAAGTCTTGTTAACCTTCTTTTGCTCTGTGACAATATGGTTGCTGCATCTTCCCCCACCGTAGTACCCTATAAATTAACCTCTGACATTCGCTTTTAATTCGTGCTCTAATGTCTGAAGATCCTGATCCAGTTTTCTTCTGTTATCAGCTCCCTGTTTCTGAATCTGTTTCACCTCATTTAAAGTGTTAATCAGCATTGAAGTTGTTTCTTTCAATGTTTCTACAGAGACAATAGTTTGTTCATTGGCTCTTGCCACGTTAATTGAGTTCTGACCAAGACGCTCTGCATTCTTTCTTAAAATCTCTTCTGTAGTAGAAGATACTTTCTGCTGGATTTCAATATTCTGCTGCTGTCTGTACATCGCAACGGCAAGTGAAAGCTGGTTTTTCCATACAGGAAGTGTAGTGGTAAGAATAGTCTGCGCTTTTTCTGCAATAGAAACGTTGTTATTCTGAACCAGTCTGATCTGTGGAAGTGACTGCATCATAATTACACGTACCACCTTAAGATCAGCCATTCTGCGGTCTAATCTTGCAATAAAGTCTCTCTTATCGGCAATCTGATAATCCTGGAAACTCTCAGGGCTTGTTTCCATCTGAGCTAATTCTACAGCAGCTCTTTCCATTCTGATATTTCCTGCAATCACAAGGTCCTCAATTTGCTTGATAGAATTTACATTGCTTTCAAAAATAGTCTGAAGCACTGCATTATCCTTTGTAGAAGTGATGATTCCTGCATTTACTTTATAAGAGATCTGCTCAATATTATTGATGATCTTGTCATATTTTGTAAACAAATTTTCTACCTGAGTGATTACCTTCTTCATGAATGGCAATTTGCTCAGGAAACTTTTTACTTTATTTCCGTTCAGTTCCTCTACATCTACATAGTTCAGCTCTACCAAAAGGTCATTGATCAATCCACCAACTTCTCCTGAGTTAGATCTTCTTACATTCCCTAAGAAACTATCACTCTGATTGGTTAATGTTTTTTGAAGTTCAGCTCCGAAATTTACAATAGATCCCGGATTAGCTTCATCAATAGAGTTCGCTAAAACTTCATATTTTTGGCGTTCTTCTGACTGTAACTGAGTCAAATTTACATTTCCTTCTCTGTCTACCAATACTGCTGGCGCTGCATTTTGAACAGGCTGAGCTGGTGTTGGAGGAACCATTGGAGTAGGTTCAAATGTTCTAAGAGGTTCAATTGATCCTAGTGGATCTATCGGTTGATTTTCTTGATTGTCCATAATTACTTCTGATAAATTGATACAAATTTTTCAAGGCCGTCTCTCTGTCCTGCTCCTACTGCCTCAAATTTCCATTCTCCGTTTCTGTTGTAGATTCTTCCGAACTCTACTGCTGTTTCGATTGAGAAATCTTCGTCCAATTCATATTTTAAGATTTCTTCATTCGTATCTGTATTGAAAATTCTGATGAAAGAATTTCTTACCTGCCCAAAGTTTTGTCTTCTTGAATCTGCATCGTGGATGGTTACTACAACCGTAATTTCCTTTACTGCATTATCAATTTTCGTAAGATCAATCTTGATCTGTTCATCATCACCAGCACCTTCTCCTGTAAGATTATCTCCAGTGTGGACTACAGCTTTATCCGGAGATTCCAGGTTGTTATAGAAAATAAAGTGATTATCTGAAACTAGTTTTTTATCATCTCCCAGCAAAAATAAAGAAGCGTCAAGGTCAAATGCTGTTCCTGTAGAAGTATTATTGAGATCCCATCCTAAACCTACAGTGAATTTAGGGGCGTTAATATTTTCTCTTTGTCCTTTTTGTAAGTTAATAGCCATAATATAATTCCGTTTGTGTTAAAGTATTGATGTTATTTTTATATTCTTTTATTAAATGATAATTGTTACTGATAGCAAGTTCTACCAGGAGATCCATCTGCTCTTTTTTTACTTTAGACGTAAGATAGTCAAAATTACTTGAATCTAACCCTAAAATATATTTTACAATCCTTGTATTGAACTGAAAACTGGACTTGTTCATCACTTCTGCAACATGTTTTACATTTTTCACTGCATAATAATTAAAAAAGTTCTCAATTTTAGGATCGAGATCAAAATTCATTAGTTCAGCATAATACAGGAACATGAAATCTGCCTCCACCTCATATTCATTCAGGATTCTGTTCACAGTATATTCGTGACTTCCTGTAATTTTTATATCGTCTATAAAAATACAAAGTTTTCCTCTTAAAAAATCTTTATCAATGTAATAAGTATCATTGGCTATCAGATTTTTACGATCCTCGAAATTAAGGTTCCCATAATCTGTAATATACGTATGATTTCTGTTGATTTTAGATAAAATACTTGATTTTTTTTCCTTTTGAAACAGATAATAGTCCAAATGTTTTTTAAAGTAAAAGCATAAAAAATTGGAAGCTGTAGGAATGGCCATATAAGGACTTGGAAGCACTACAATTTCTTTATCTGTATTTAAAAGGTGTTTATTTTCGGAAATAAATCCGTCGAATAATTCTTTTGCAAATTTTTCAGCATACGACTTATCGCCATACTTGAAATAGCTGTATTCTGCGGGTGAGAAAGTGAACTCATCCGCTGAATGAATGTGGTGTAAGCTGTATCTTGTGTTCATGTTTATGGTTAGTGTTTTAGTAAATGTGCGCTGAACCCGAAGTCAATTGCTCCTTTATAGTCGGCAACAGGATTGTCTCCGATATGCAGAATCTGGCTTAATGGAAGATCCTGATTTTTAATCTTATTCTTTACTTCCTGAAAAATAAGCGGGTTCGGTTTAGAACAGTTGATTTCATCAGAATAAATATGAAAATCAATATACTGATCCAGATTTTCATGAATCAGAAACTTTCTCATTGTTTTTCCTTTGATAAATCCTGTATTACTCAGAATATTGATGGTTTTTCCCTGATTTTTAATTTCATCAAAAAAACCATGAATATTTTCAAAAATGACAACAGGTTTATATTCTAAAAACAATTCTTCACTTTTTTGATAAAACTCATTAAGCTTTTCCTTATCAAAAAGCTTTATATCTACATTATTTAAAGCTCCCAAAATCATCAGATAGATCTCAAAAGTGTCTATATTCCCCCCTGTAACCTCATTAATGTTATTGCAAAGATCATCGTAATATTTTACAGTTCTTGCAACCACTTCAATCGGTTCATCCAGATTAAAAAATGAGGAGAACAACTCAACTCTTTTTGTTTTAAATTCAGGATGAGATTTGATTAGGGTGAGCCACAGGTCAAAGGAAAAATGACAGTGGTTATGAATGTCGATATCTGTTTTCAATATGTTTTAAGTTAAAAGTTTTATTTAGCTTCTTGAAAAAGATTTAAAATTTATTAATCATCAAAAAGTGTTTCATTTTCTATTCTTCCCAAAGATAAAATTTTTATCAGAAATGCATTACTTTCCCTCTCTGTTTTAAGATATTTTATGATTTTAACGAAGAAAGGGTAAAAAATAAGGACTGTAGATTTTTCTTACAGTCCTTGTCTGGTTATGAATATTTATTTACTTTCTTGAATTGTCAACTATTTCAGGATTCACTATTCACTTGCGAAACAAAACTCACAATGACATCCCTATTATTTTTCCGGCATTACCTTATAAGTCGGATCTTCCTGAATATTAACTTCTACTACAGCTTCAGCATTTTTCAGCATTTTGCGGCAATCTTCACTAAGATGGCGAAGGAATACTGTTTTCCCTTGTTGTTTGTAGCGTTTTGACAATTTATCTACAGCATCTATTGCACTCATATCTACAATACGGCTTTCTTTAAAGTCTACTACCACTTCATCGGGATCATTCATCGGATCAAACTTATCGGCAAATGCAGTCACTGAACCGAAAAACAACGGACCAAATATTTCATAATGCCTGATCCCATTCTCGTCGGTATATTTTCTTGCACGGATTCTTTTGGCATTGTCCCAGGCAAATACTAAAGCCGCAATAATCACTCCTACTAAAACCGCCAATGCAAGATTATGCAATACTACAGTAATGAAAGCCACTGTAATTCCTACCAATATATCTGACTTCGGCATTTTATTTACAATCCGGATAGAAACCCATTGAAAAGTACTGATAGCCACCATCATCATTACACCTACTAACGCTGCCATTGGAATTTTTTCAATGATAGGTGCTCCAAATAGAATAATCAATAAGATCATGATGGAAGCAATAATTCCTGACAGTCGTGCTCTGGATCCTGCATTAAGATTCACTAATGTCTGGGCAACCATAGCACAGCCTCCCATTCCACCGAAAAATCCGTTGGTAATATTAGCTAATCCCTGCGCTACCGATTCTTTATTGGCATTTCCCTTGGAATTGGTAATCTCATCCACCATAGATAAAGTCAGCAATGATTCAATAAGCCCAACCCCAGCCATAATTAATGCATAAGGAAAAATGATCTGTAACGTTTCCAAAGAAAATGGAATTTGTGGAATATGGAAACCTGGAAGACTTCCGCTGATATGGGCAATATCTGCTACTGTTTTCGTTGGGATATTAAATCCAAGAACTATAGCAAATACAACAATAATGGCTACCAACGATGCAGGAACAGCTTTTGTAATCTTAGGAAAGAAATAGACAACGGCAATGGTGAGTGCCGTTAAACCTCCCATGATGTATAAAGGTGTTCCCTGAAGCCAGTTTACCACTCCATTGGTATCTGTAATTTTAAACTGTTCAATCTGGGCCATAAAAATAATAATGGCCAACCCGTTCAGAAATCCATACATAACGGGCTGTGGAATAAGCCTGACAAATTTTCCCAGTTTAAAGATTCCGACAAGCATCTGAAGAATTCCGGCAAGAGCTACAGTAGCAAAAAGATATTCTATTCCATGGGATTTTATGAGGGCAATTAAAACAACAATCGTGGCTCCTGCTCCTCCTGAAACCATTCCCGGACGGCCTCCCAAAACAGCTGTTACGATTCCCATAAGACATGCCGCATACAATCCTGTAAGTGGTGAAAGTCCTGCCAGAATAGCAAATGAAAGTGATTCAGGAATCATGGTCATGGCTACGGTAAAGCCAGCCAGCAATTCATTTTTATAATTTATTTTTTTCGAAAAATCGAATAAACTGATAGTATTCTTCATTGAAGTGCAAAGGTATATACTTGCTTAAGGGTATACAATTTTTGTATTCAAATTTTACTCATTTTTTTATTCTTCAAATAATTCACACATATGTTCAAATAATATGTTAATTTTAATTAAAATTTCTTCATAAACATACTTTTTTATGTTTATAAGTGTCTTCGCTTTCAATTTTTGTTTAAATTTGAAAGCAATTAAGCAGATTATTTGGTACTAAACAAGATATTCTAAACATAAAAAACTGGTTGTCAACACATACAACCTTTCAACACACAAGCTTAACGTAAATAAAATTGCATGAAACAACTTTAATAGGTCATATATTATTTACGCAAATGGTAGAAAAAAGAAGTTTGAAAAATAAGATGAGCGGTTACCCATTGGAAATAATGCATATACCTAAAAGTAAAATACCTTTTAAGATTAAGCTGTCCTGATCTATTTCCAAAGATTTTATAAAAGATTCAAAGTTTTTTGAATGATATCCGTTATCCTCTGATTTCGAAACGAAGTGCATTACATCATGTAATACATTATAATATATATAACCTATTTTATGTTTTCTAATGCATAAGTTTAATAAATAGATAATATTAAATAAAAATGTTATATAAAGAGATCCATATTGGAAAGTTTATTAAAGAGAGGGTTGATGAAAATGAAATAACAATGGAGAGGATATGTAAATTCCTGGACAGAGATGAAGATGCTATAGAAGGGATGTACAATAGCAAATCAATAGACGCGGATCTTCTCCTAAGATGGAGCAAATTATTGGAATATGATTTTTTCAGACTGTACAGTTCGCACTTAATTTTATACGCTCCTCCGGCAGCTGCCAATAAAAATCAACAAAAATCTGACAAGATTCCTTATTTCAGAAAAAATATTTATACTCAGGAAATTAAGGAATTCATTATGAAAAGAATTCTTTCAGGAGATATGACCCAGAGTGAGGTGATTAAGGAGTATTCTATTCCAAAAAGTACACTTCACAGATGGCTTCAGAAAAGTGATATTAATGGATAAACTGATAAAAGATGCGTCCCAATTATAAAAAGATATACCAGGACATGCTTAAGATGGAATATCCTGAAAAGCTAAAGGATCCCAAAATAAAAGAGCTTCTCGGAAAACTGGACACGAGTGAAGATGTATTGAAATTCAATGACAGGCTTTTCAAGCCTTCCAGGGAAAGCCAGAAAAACAATCAGAAACTTAAGACTTATGACAAAAAAACAATGCTTAAACTTCTTGAATATCAAAAGAAGCATGGGCATTCTACCAGTTATATGTCTAAAAAATATAAGATCAGCAGAACGACTCTCTCAAAATGGAAACTGATGTTTGAAGAAGAGCTGAATCATGCCATGAAAAAAGCCGATAAATAACTTATCGGCTTCTCTTTTTTATCATAAAACAAGGCAACAGGCAAATAGTGATGTCGTGCTCTACCAGCTGAGCTACTCTTCCTATGTTTTGGAGTGGAAGAGACGGGATTCGAACCCGTGACACCGTCGTGATGAATGAAGTAGCACTATTCTACGACACTTGTTTTTTTGAAAAAGAGGCAAAAAGATAAAAAGACTTCCAGATCATTTTCACAATCTGTTCTGGAATCGAACCAAATTAAACCGAAGTAAGTCTTTTCTACGGCACTCTTCTAGTGATAAACAGCAAGGCAATCAGTTAAACAGACTCATATTAACAGCGTACTCTCTTTACACTATCTGCTTCCGCAGAACAGGACTTGCACCTGTACCTCTGTTACCCCACGAAGTAATTCTGTTTTACGGCACTTGCTGGTAGTTATCAATTCATGGTTATTAGTTTATGTTACAAATTTATAGGGTTACTGCGCATTCTTTTTACGCAGTCCATTTTTTTTATAAAAACCAAGCAACAAATCATAAGAGTAATTAATGTTTCAATTGGAAGTTGGCGATGAAACTCTTACTAACGGCATTGGTTTGTTTTTACCGGGTAATTTGACAAAAGACACGGTCAGTTTGGAATCGAAGTAAGTCTTTTTTACGACACCGGTAATATTAACATTGCAAAATTATCATCTAAGTACGCATTCTTTTTACTCAGTAATTTTTTTATTCAATACCGGACATATGTTTTGAAATTTTCTCAGCATGGTTAATTTTCATTTTTTTCAAAATATTTAAAATTCTATTTTTAAAACGAACTTGATGTTGAATCACTTTTCCCAACTCGGTTTGAAATTCTGATTCTTCCACTTCAAATCTTACTTTTACATTTTTCACCTCATTAATATTGATTTCTGTATAGTCTGAAAAACTAATGACTCCGTTTTCTCTTTTATACAGAACCCAGGGATGACCAATCCACATTTCTGCCCATCCGAAAGATCTATTATCTACCACTTTCTGCCAATTTTCTACATTCTCAATATCGCCACAACAACTTGGATGAATAAGAATCTCATCATCTTTTTTTAATACGATTCCGCCATCAAAAGATAAGACAAAGCCGTTTTCATCAGGGTCATCAAATTCTACTTCACTTAGTTTTGCAGCTACAATGATGTGTAAACTTTCATCATCAATAGTTTTAATATCTACCAGGTTGGAACCTTTTTGAATTTCATTAAAATTGAAGGTAAGCCGGGAAGCTGTTTCTGTCCATTTCAAAAACAATTCTTCTGAGTCAGGATAATCAGCAATTTGGAGTAATTCAAAATCTTCTTTGGAATATTTTAACGGATTAATTTCTATGGTGTTAATAAGCTTTATCATAATCTATCTCTTCATTTACTAGCCCCGATTGCAGCGGCATCCTTTTTCTGAATTGACCTAAGAAAGGCGAAAAAGATATAGCGGAAAGCGGGAATAAGCTCCTAAATATACTAATGATTTATAACATCCTCCTGTTAATAATAAACTTATCATTACTCATTTTTTCTAAAGTGCACTCCCTTCTTACATTTCAACGAAAAGCAGTGCCTTTTACAACACTACTTTTTCAATCATTTCAAGAGCAGATTTTTGATCTTCCAAGGCATTCAATACATCGAAAATCTTGTCTGACCAGCCTGCAATAAGGTATACATCATTTCTTTTGACATCAATGGGTGGTCTTCCATATCCTGCCAAATCAAAAATATAAAGTTTAGCCTCAGGAGCTATCGTCTTATACTTGTTCCATGTATCTTCAAAAGAGTTTCCTCTTCCACTGCTATCCCACATTTGAGTATCAGTGAACAGCATTACTTTATCCACGATTTCTTTTCTTTTGATCAGATCTTCGATAACCAGATAACCATTGGTTGAATATCCTACTTCACCTTCTCGTTTGTAGAAGGCTTCTACATTGTTAAGAATACCTTGTTTTGGCATCGCAATGCGCAGCCATCGATCACCGAAGATTCCTGTAGTCACATTTTGACACTTCGACTGCAAAATCATAGACATCAATAAACCGATATCATACAGTAAAATTTTACTCTTAGGAGAAACTGATTTCTGCATAGAACCAGAAACATCCGCTGCAATCACTACCGAGGTATTGAAACCGAAACCTTTGATATTTTGGGCACTTGCCACTAAAGCTTCTTCCAGTGCACTCCAAACAGAAGACAGATAAGGAGAATCTACCTTTTTCAATTCTCTGTATGCTGCCAGGAAACGGAAAGGCAATTGTTTTGAGTTGCCCACTGCTCTTTCATCTGACAGATAACTGCACACTTTACTCATGGCTTCAGGAGATACGCCGGCTTCAAGGATATTTCTCAGGTTTCGTAAGGTGGCCATATATCCCAGTTTATTACTGAAGATCAGTTCTTCCCATTTATTTTTGAAAGCCTGTTTTCTTTCTACCTCATCTGTAAATTTTTTCTGTCCCAATACTGAAAGTTCAACTTCCCATGTATAAGGAGTATCCAGAATGTCATATACAATCTTGTTGAAAATGGTCTGCTGGTTCTCATCTTTTGCTTTTGGGTGAACCAGAAAGAGGGCATCTTTCAAGGTTACGGCTCCTTTTCTATTGTATTTGGCGAATTGATATTCATCAAATTTATTGAAGGATTTCGCCAGACCTTTCTGAACCTGTTTGGATAACCTGTTCAATTTCTTGGTTTCCGTTCTTTCATTAGCAAGCTGATAATACGCTAACATTTCCGTGATCTCATCAGCTCTCTGAACAATACCCTCTACGGTTCTGCTCACCAGATCGGTACCCGTAGCCTCCTTCGCCAATTCTGTAGCCAAAACCAAAGGAATGGAACGCAAATGCATATCTTTTCTTGCATAAACAGCCAGTTTCGCTACAAATTCAGGATCATTTTTCTGAATCAGAGATTGTATTCTCTCTAGTCTGTCATTTCCTTTTTCATAAGTAATATCTGACAGTCCTGTTGTAACCACAGCACTATACAATTCTTCTGCAGGTGTCATCACATAAGCTTTTGCACCTTCGTGGTTGGTTACCACTATTTTTTCTTTTTTTAGAAAGTTAAATTTCATGAGTTACTGTTTTTATTGGTAAACATTGGAAAGGCTATTGCTTCCTCTCTGATTTCTGATGCAAAGTAAAAACAGTATTACGCAGTCTTTTTGCGTAGATTATTTCTTTCGAAAAATTTTTGTTTTTTTTCAAATTGATGGGTAGAAAAATTTTTAAAGCTTTCACAGATTTTGCGGATGACGCAAATCTTTTAGGTTTGTGTTGATGCTTAGGTTTTGGCTAAAGCCCATGGATTTATTTTTTTTATTGGCCGGGCTAAAGCCCGACTCTATTGATGTTGATATCCGTATGGATAATAAATGTTTAATGGCAATACGTTTTACTTACTCATCAATAACTTCCTTCTATCATTCGTTTTCATGAAAGAAATCGTTATTATCAGGCTTTTCAGCATGTGTTTCCTAGCTTTGTCCGTATTAAAATTAAAGCTATGATTAAAGGATTATATGAAACCCATGTTCAGGTAAGTGATTTGGAAAGTGCCATTCAGTTTTATACCGAAGTATTAGGTTTGAGATTGGCTCACAGAGATGAAACAAGGCCTATCGCATTTTTATGGATTGGGGAAGAGAAGGAATTTATGCTTGGATTGTGGGAGCAGAAAGAAAATCTTCAGACCAGACATTTCGCATTTACAAGTACAAAAGAAGATATCTTAAATTATTCTGTAAAGTTCTTAGAAAACAAGAGTTTAAAACCTTACAATTTTCTAAAAAACGGAAGTATAGAACCTATGGTATTTGCATGGATGCCTGCGTTGGCTATCTATTTTAATGATCCGGACGGTAATCAGCTGGAGTTTATTTCTATTCTTGAAGGTGACGGAAAACCTGAATTGGGGGTTCTTTCTTATGAAGAGTGGATAAAGCAAACACAAAGTTGATCATCTATATAGCCACGAATGCACGAATATTTTATTCATTCGCGCATTCGTGGTAAAAATATCAGCATTATAGTATGTTCAATATTATTTCTTAGTGGCTGTTAACAAGTTTCTTCACTGCCAGGACATGTTTACAAGGGCCTCTTTCGCCCTGATATTTACTGAACCATTCACAGGTACAACGTTCTTTATCTTCTTCAAGAATTACGGTATGATGTACTCCTGTACCTTCTACCCTGGCTTCTGTTCTTTCTTTAGTGTTATTTAAAATCTCTACTTTTCCATCTTCAATCAGCTTTTCAGCATTTTTCATGCGGGGATTCAGTCCTAAAATACGGTTCAGTTTAAAAGGTAATCTACGGTAGAAAAACTCATTTTCATCCAGGTCATATCCTAATAATCCCATTGCGGCCAATCTTCCTGTCAGGTTTTCGGTTGTACTCAAGCTAAGATTCTGTTCCAGCGCCAAAACGGTTGCGTTGAACGACTGGTTGGCATAAGCATATTTATCCAATGCATCAATCCATTCATCCGAAACCTCAGCAGCCAGGCTGTTCAATACCGCTCCTTCTCCGGAAAACCCACGCCAGCTTTCTCTTGATAAGGAAAAACTGAATCTTATATTCCCCATATTAAGCTGCCAGGTTGTAGACTGCATATTGGGATGTGAGAAGACCTGCATACAATCAATATAGGGTAACAAAGGTTCCAGTAAACGAAGCCTGTGAAGTCCTCCAACACAAACAGTATCAGCAGATTTCACAGGAGAAAACATAGGTTTATTTCCTCTTACAATAAGGTAGTAATCCGACTTTACCACTCCTTTCGGCATTCCCCTAAACAATTGCTGGGTCTGAATCTTATTAAAAGTATGCTGTTTTTCTGATTCGGAAAGGTAAATCTGAACGGTCCCAAGACCTTTGATCCATTTTACCGGTAAAGGGACTTTTCTTTCTACCACTTTCTTCTCTTCCTTATACAATCCTACTTCTTTTTCCCCTACGGAAAGCATGACTTTTTCATTAGGTCGAATACTTCCCAAAGCAGTTATCATAGGTTGATTAAAGTCTACATTGGTTGTTCCGTTTTCCAGAAACTCTCCATCCAATCCATCAGGGAGAACATCTACACGGGCATATACTCCGGCACAGTGAGAAAAGCCCTCAAAACGAAGCCTTTCATTTCCAGCAGTCACAATAGGGTCTTTCAAAAGTGCCATCTGAAATGGTGACAAACTGAAACTTGATTTTACAATATTGGAAAGTGTAATCAGACAACGGGCTAATATAAAAGGCTGACCTACATTTCCCCAGAAGAAACAGGGAACATCAGTCTTTTTCTGGATCTCGCTGTATTGGGCAAGAAACAGTTCTTCAAGAGCATCTTTCTTTACGAATGAGGATGACCTTGAATAGTTATAAGTAAGCATATCTTCCATAATTTATTTTTTTAGAAGATGATTGCAGATTTTCTTCAGGCTCGAGTTTTCTTTCCAGTCGCTAAGTTTTTCAATTACTTTTTTATCGGCTTCCGACTGGTTTAAAGCCAATACTTCATGATACACCTCCAACAATTTCTTCAGATTGGTAACAGGTTTATCCATCTGAAGCAGGATGCTGGAAATTAATTCTTCCAGTGCAATATTATGATTTTTACTCACATTCAGCATCTGATGTTGGATAAGATCTGTAAATCTCTTTATAGGAGCCCACTCCAGTTTTTCATGGGTACCGATTACTTTTCCTAATCGGGCATTATCTATCATCTTATGAGAAACCTGTTCCAGCCAGATTTCAGCAGCCGTTCCACGGATCGTTTTATCCCCATCCAGGAAAATAGTTCCCAAAAACAGATAGCCCATTTCATCCAAAGGTTTTTTAACCTGGTAAAGGGCCTGTGCTGTATTCAAAACCATGCTTCTTTCATAAACTTCAGCAATACCGGAATAGAAAAGACAGCTTTTAATCACTTTTGCCAAAGCATTTCCCAAGGTATTCGGAAAGCACCACATCATACCGATGGTTTCTGAAAGTTCTCTTGGTTCAGCAATAAAATATTCCAGGAGCAGCGGATCTTTTCTTTTTTCAAAATGATATTTTGGAATCATAATATTCAGCTCAGCCGGATAGTATGAATTCTTCTTACTGTCAATAGTTTTCCATTGATAAACTCCTGAAAAGAATTCCGCTGGAATCGTATCATACCCAAAACCACTGAATTCTTTGAAAACAGTTTCCGGAGAGCGCGTAATTCCTGCAGTCATCCACCATGCAGGATGTTCAATTTTTCCTTTGGGCTCAGCATTTTTACCAAAGAAGAAAAGTAATAAATCTTTGTACTCACCTTCTAGTCTTTTTTCAGCCAATTGTAATGCTTCCGATGTGTTATCCAGAGCGCATCTCTGTAAAGCCAGCTGCATATCAAGGTGATGGGGCTCAATATTTTTCTTCTGATATATTTCCAGTCTTTCTACTAAAGTGACGGGAGAAATCCAGCAAGGAGCATGAGTAATAGCAAAAAGTAAAGGAACACTATCTCCTGCTTTTATTTTTTCATAAGTATATATTGCAAGCTCTTTAAAAGCTTTCATCACAGGGCTTCCTGCTCCCACTTTCGTTATGGGACCTAATTTTTTTTGATAGTTTGAATAGGTTTCCCTTGCAGTTTCCTCATTACTGGTCTTTTCATATATCTTGTCCAGATTTTTAAGCTGTACCGGATACTTTTCCAATAAATTCAATCCATAATTAATAATGAGATTACACAACAGGACATTCAGATATGGAACTTCCCATTTTGCAATGGTTTTACAGGCTTTCAGGAATACCGGCTCTATCAGTTTCACAGATTCTTCATTTACATCATTGGCAAAACGGGCAAATCCGGACAAAGCAGTATCACAGTGATGACTGTATGGATCTTCTATAGCCAAAGGCAGAAAGAACATCAAATCTTCAAAGCTTTCAAGTACTTTAACTTTATTATCTTCGGTAGTGAGGTATATTTTTTCCGAAACGATAGCTTCCAATTCCTGTGGTTTCTCTTCTATATAAGTTTCTAAAAGAGAACGTACATTTGTCAGTATATTGTCTGAATAATGGGAAATAGATTCCTTTACCGTTTTGGATGGCGGAATGTATTTCAGGATAATTTTGGCTGCTTTTGACTGTATTCCATCATCTTTGCTTACAAATGCAGAGGTTAGAGCTAGTCCTAATATTTCCGGATCAATTTTCTTATGTTGAAAGATTTTTTCTGTTAAAGCAAGACTGCCGATCACGACTGTTTTAACTTCTAAGCTCAGCAGATTAGGAAGGTAATGGGCAAATTCTTCATGTTTAAAGGCGGGACTTCCTACCATTTTCTTCAAATGGATAAGAATGGTATTTACTGCTTTTGACTGTGCAGATGTTAACCCGGCCAATAATTCATCCTGAAGTCCTATTAACTCCTCTTCTGTAGGTTTTAAAGCAGTAAAAGCATCCATAAACCATCCTGTCACATTCTTATTAAAATTTCTGTTGGCAGCCAGAAGGCATTCTCTTAAAAATCTTTTTCTTTCAATTTTTTGCTCTGTGACAAGCTTTTGTACTAATGGAAACCATTCTTTCTGGAAGGGTAATGATTTGGATGGATATTCGCACAAGTACCAAAAATGGGTACTGAGTGTTTCAGGGTGCTGGTCAAGGTTAGCAGGATAATTGCTCAGATGATGTCCCAGTAATTCCGGTTTTGGCTGAATATAGCCCTTTTCTGTCCATCCTAAAAGATGCTGATAATTAAAAGCAGTAAACTCCGCATCAATAGAATCGTTGATAAAGTCAGAAAACCAGTCGGGGCATCCCCATTCCAGTATCTGTTCTGTCTGTTCTATATTACGGAAAAGACTCCAGTAATTTTTACCAAAACTCTTTTGATCCATACAGACAAATGATGCAATATCAATAATAGAATGCTGATTCACAGAGCCTGCTGTATGGTAAGAATTTTTGGTCATGATGATCTTATTGATCTCACGATCCATTTTTTTTATCGTAGGTACTAATGTCTGCTTTTCTTCTACAGTAAGCTGTTTCAAAAAGGGGACAATCTCATGTATTTTTTCCTCATTAAGGATCTCATAAAGTCTTTCTTTCATGTGTTTTAATTTGATGTATAATTTTTTTCAGGTTATTCTCGTTTTCCCATTCTTTAAGAACTTCAGCAACTTTTTCGTCTACCTTGGTTCTGTTTTGATTCAGTAATTCATAATAAAGCTCTAACAGCTTTTTAAGATTAAAAACCGGTTTTTCAACTGCTGAAAGAATGGATATCAGCAGTTTTTCAAAGGCTTGGTTATGACTGGTACTCAGATTAATAAATCCGGATAATCCATCTGTAAATCTTTTTACGGGAGCCCATTCAAAATTGATCTTTTTACCGATTACAATTCCCAGCTCCAGCATATTAAAATCTTCTGAAACAGCCCTATTAATAAGCACTTCAAAAGCTATACCAGAGAATGTTTTATCTTTATGAAATAACCCTGCAGACAGGATTAAATAATGCACAGACTGAAAAGGAAGATTCAGTTTCATCCACGAATCCAAAAATTCTATATTCCCTTTTATATCGTACTGATAAGTAGAACAGGATAAATCGCCATTATATTTTCTTGCAGCTAAAGACCCTGAAAAATAAGGTACAGTATATAAAGTTCGAATCAGATCATCCTGGTAGATCGTATGATAAGAATTGAAAAGATAATCCAGGAATGAAGCATTTTCCGGCAATTCCTTGTTATTATCAATAGCGATTAATGACTCTGGAACTTCTTCGGTAGTATTCCATTTATATATTTTTTTGTATCCAAGTTTCCAGTCGAAACTTCCATCAAGAAATTCTTTTTTATAACGTTCTGAAAAATAGTTTTTCTCAAAAATCGGCTTAAGAAGATCAAAATATTCTTCATTAAGCTGTTCTTTGGCGTACTGTTCTCCTTTTTTCAGATTCTGCTTTTCTACTCTGAGCAGGGCAATTTCCAGATCAAAAGCAATAGGTTTTTCACCTTGCTGCTGATAGATTTTTAATTTATCCACAAGGGTATTAAGAGTAATCCAGCAAGGCGTAAGCTCAGGAACTGAAAGTAATGGAAGTTGTTTATGTTCTTTTAAAAACTCAAAAATTCCTAACAAAAGCTGATGATAGGCTTTAAAAATAAAAGGTGTTCTTTTTTCGTTCCAGTTTTCGAATGTTGGAAATCCTAAATTAGCATCTGATAATATTTTTGATTTATTTTTTTGCTTCAGCAGGCCGTAATTAATAAGAAAGGTAGCCAGCAGATGTTGAAACCCTATCGTATCTTTCCTTTTGAAGGCAGCATTAAAGGCAGGCTCAAGCTGGTTAAAATGCTCTTCCTCAAAATCACCATTGAATCTTATCAATGCATCCAAAAACAGATCAATGTGATACGTTTCATTATTATTGAAAATCTGAGAAGCCAGAAAAATAAAATCGTCTATGGACCCTATAGGAGGAATAGGCTGTGATACATGCCATGAAGCCGCTTCATAATTTTGTTCTTCTTTAATTTCAATGACTTTATTTTCTACAAGAAATTTCTGCAGTAAAGTTTGAGCATCAGAAAGAAGAGATCCAGTATAAAATGCCAGTTCTCTTCTTATCTTTTCTGATTTCGGATCTCCATACTTAACAATGATCTTTGCTCCTTTGGTTTGAAGTGCTTTGTCTTTATTCAGAAAAACAGGTATGAGAAACAGACCTACTGCTTCATGGTATTTATTATTCTCTTTCGCTATTTTTTCCAGAGCCTGAAGCAGTGCATTGACAATATTCTTGGTTGGAAGCGTCATTAAAGATGCTGTAGCCTGTAAAAAATCTTCTGTTTTAAAATCTTTTTCTGCAATTACGGGATTGATAATTTTTAAAACTCCCGGAAACAGCGAATGTTGTGTGGAATGAAAGATCATATACAGCTCGCCCTGTAATTCCAGAGTTTCTTTGTGAGTAGGTTCCAGATACGCAAAAAGCTCTAGGAACCAAGCATTATGTTCTTTTGAAAAATTGAAATTGATAGCAGAAAGGCTTGCTCTAAGTACTCTGAAGCGGTCTATTTTCTTTTCCTGAACAAGGATTTTAAATACATCTTTCCAACTTCTGTCACGATAAACCGAGGTAATACTGCATTCATATTCAAACAAAAGCCAGATATGGGAGTCCAGTGTTACCGGATCTGTAAACAATATTTCTTCTGTTCTGGATGATGAGGAAAGCAATGACGCCCAAATTTCATCCTGAAGGGTAAGGTAGCCTTTACGCTTCCATTCCAATATTTTCAGATAATCGAATCCATCAAGAAATAAATGACTTTCTCCAATCCAATCAGGAATATAGGTTTCAAAAAGTTCATCAACCAACTCTACCGGAATGGAATAAAAACCTGGTCTCATCTTTTCATATTCCTCCTTCGTTTTACAGCATGCCAAAGCAGCCAACACAGATATTGTATTATGCCCCCATTCTTTATTGATGTGCTTCTTTAAAATGGCAGCAACTTCTTTTTTATCTTTGGGTGTAAGCTTCTTTAGAAAAGGAATGATTTCCTTGATTTTATAGTTCAAATATATCGCCTTAAACTCCTGATCAATAAGCATAAATTCATTCTTGGCGGCTAAAATAAAAAAAAATGACTGACAGGCAGTAAATTATCCCTAAAAAGTGAATTTTTTAACAAAACTTTAAGTTAATAAAGCACTTATATTAAACACTTTTATGATATATGTTCATTCCCTATTTAAAGATTTAAATTTAATGGCAATCTATTTTTTTGATACGGACTTTAAATACAAACAGAAGTTAGTTTAATCATCAAATGATAACTGACTTAACATTTACATCATTGCCTGTTTTATTTTTTAAATTTCTTACCCGGTTTTTATCCTAGTTAAAACAAAAAGTATAATTCAAAACATTTATTTTATAAAAAGGTTTTATAATTCATTAATATTTATATATTTGCAAAACACAATTACTTGACAACTCAAATACTTTTCAATGATAAGCCCTGAATTATTATTTTTAATGAACCTCAATAAAGTTCAATCAATTATTGCCAGAAAGTTTGATTCTCTGAGCGCTCATGGATTGGGATTCAATGATTTTGTAATTCTTTATATCCTCAGTCAATCATCTGAAAGTAAAATGCGCAGGATTGATCTGGCTGAAAAAATAGGAGTTACAGCTTCCGGTATCACTCGTTTACTGAATCCTCTGGAAAAAGTAGGACTGGTAACCAGGGAAACAAATGAAAGAGATGCCAGAGTAAGCTATGTTGTGATTAGCCCTAATGGTAAAAAGATATTTGAAGAAGCTAAAATAACTGCAGAACATGCTTCAAACGATATTCTTCCTTCAAAAAAGAATAAGTCTTTACAAACCGCTTCCGGGCTTTTATCTGAATTAGGTGGAGATATTAAATAATTACCATGAAAAATGCTATAAAACAACTGCTTCGCGAAAAAGCCAAAAACCATGTCACAACAATGGGTGTACTTTCCGTAAAAAATAATATGACCGGAAAGCAATACCTCAAGGGAACTCTAAATCTCGAAGCGTTGGTGAATAAAATGAAGTTTGTATTAAAAAGCGGATTATTCGCTAATACTCAGCTCCAAAAGGATTGGAATGAATATGGAAGTGACAATTTCAGTTTTGAATTTATTGTCACTATCCCCTATCAGGAAAATAAATATATCAATTATCGTCAGGAAATCTTAAAGGCTGAGCAAACTGCCCTGTCAGAAATTAATGGCGAAATTTATACATCATGAATCATCGTATCAAAATAAACGGCGTTGATATATGCTATGAAATTTTAGGAGCAGAGCATCAACAGACTATTGTACTGATTTCAGGATTAGGAAGTCAGATGATTCGCTGGGACGACTCTTTTTGCCAATTATTAGTAAAACAAAGCTTCCGAGTCATTCGATTGGACAACAGAGATTCCGGGATGTCAATTTTTCCAACTGAAAAGGAGCTAAATTTTAACGGAAATCATCAGGAATTTTTTTCTACTATCAAAGCGGAAAATATCCCTTATTCTTTGATGGATATGGCAAAAGATGTGACGGGGTTACTGGATTATTTACAAATTGATAAGGCTCATTTTACCGGAAGATCCATGGGAGGAATTATTACACAATTATTAGGTTCTTACTTTCCTGAAAGAGTTTTATCATTAACTATTCTCATGTCAACATCTCTAAATCCCGCATTACCTCCTTCTGATCCGGAAGTGATGGCTATGATGATGAAACCTTCTCCCGATCCAGCCTCGAATAAAGAGGATTATATTGAGGAAAAATTACTTTTTGCTAAGAGAATTTCAGGAAATTTATATGAATGGGATGAGAGCTTAGAAGTCAAAATGATTGAGGAAGAGCTCAACCGTTCAAAAACAAAATATGGAATTATAAGGCAACTGCTGGCTATGGCTACCTATGAATATGACCGGGAAGTTCTGAAGAAAATTGAAGCCCCAACTTTGGTTATCCATGGAACTCAGGATCTTATTTTCCACTCTGATTGTGGAAAAGATATTGCAGATTCTATTCCCAATGCAAAATTGATGTTAATTGAAGGGATGGGACACTCTGTTCCAAAAGAATTGTATCAACTTATCTGTAACCAAATTACTACATTGATCTCAAAAATAAGTGCCTAGCTTTTGGCTGCATTACTGTTTAAAAGTCCGCTCTACTTCTGTTAATCCCATTTTGGCAAGGTGTCTATATACTGTTGCAAGGGTAAGATTTCTCTTTTCTGCGATTTCAAAGGGAGGTATTCCTTCATCAAATAGCTCAAAGGTAATCATGTGAGTCGGTCTTTTAACAACTTTTACGGAAGTATCTATTTCAATTTCCTGATCGAATAAAGGATGATCCAACAAATAACAGGACTTAAGCTTTTCGAGGTATTCTTCGAGATCGTGTAGAAATGTTTTCGTTTCTTCGTTGAAGTTTTTTAAGCCTTTGATGCCTATGGTATCTGAATAAAGGTTTTTCAGAGGCAATAAGAACTTCTCAGCGACATTTTTATAGAAAAAGTTGACAGCACCCTGACATTTTTCTTCAACTTCACTCCACTGAATTTCTCCTCCTATAAAATCAACTAATTTCAAACGGATCACTTTTTTAAATTTTTCAGCTACTTTAAAAAGATGCTCACTTTCTCTTTCAAACTCATCAGACAGGGTATTGACCTTTTCTGAATCCGGAACTCCTGCAGTAAAGGTTATCTCTTTCCAGCTCATGACCGCTTCTTTTAACCAACCTGCGTCTACCGTCATCTGAACTTTATATAATGTGTAATCATATTTTTCATGCTCAATGATTTGAGGTAAATAATCATTTGCATTGGTTATGTTTTGAAAGTCTTCAATCCTTTGGTCTTTGAATATGGCATTCTGAGAAATTTCAGATTTCAGAACGATTCCGCTTAAAGTGCGGCAACGGCTTAATGCCACATATACCTGTCCGCTGGCAAAGGATCTTCCGGCATCAATAATGACACGATCAAATGTCAAACCCTGACTTTTATGAATGGTAACTGCCCATGCGAGACGTATGGGATATTGTTCAAAACTTCCCAGTACTTCTGTTTTAATGTTCTTATCTGCATCCAGAGTATAACGCTTGTGTTCCCATACTTCAGTGGTTACCATGATCTCTTTCTTACTTTCATCCAATACGACTTTTATGGTATCTCCATCGAGATAAGAAATTTCTGCCAACTTACCGTTGTAAAAGTTTTTTTCGGGTGATGAATCATTCCTGATAAACATAATCTGAGTTCCTACTTTCAGCTCCAGTGTTTCATCCATCGGATATTGGGTTTCTTTAAATTCACCAATCACTGAGGCCTTATAAAACAGTGATTCTTCTTCTAATTCTGCAAGTTTTTTCTGATTAATATGATCTGCAATCCGATTATGAGAGCATAAATGAATATAGGTTTCATTTTCAGGCTCAAAGTTGGGATTGTATCTGGAATTCAGTTTTTCAAAATCTAATTCGTGGAAGTCTGCATGCCGGACAGCATCCAATATTTCCAGAAATTCTTCATCCTGCTGGCGATAAACTGTGGTGAGTTCTACTGTGATTAACCGTACATCCTGCAACGCTTTGGCTGAAAAGAAAAATGGAGTTTCATAGAATTTTGATAAAATCCGTTCAGAATCATCTCTTACCACAGGTGGTAATTGATACAGGTCCCCAACTAACAATAACTGGACTCCTCCAAATGGCAATTGATTCCTCCTTACCCGCCTTAACGAATGATCCATCATATCTAATAAATCTGCTCTCAGCATAGATACTTCATCAATGATAATCAGTTCAATTTCCCGAAAAAGATCCAGCTTTTCTTTTCTATACTTAAAGTGAGGAAACAACTCATTAATATTCATCGCAAGATTAGGATCAACAGGCTCAGTAGTAGGAACAAATGTTCGAGACGGAATAGCAAACAGCGAATGTATGGTTACCCCGCCGGCATTGATTGCTGCAATTCCTGTAGGAGCAACAATAATATGTTTTTT
This sequence comes from Chryseobacterium sp. G0162, assembly GCF_003815715.1. NCBI lineage: Bacteria > Pseudomonadati > Bacteroidota > Flavobacteriia > Flavobacteriales > Weeksellaceae > Chryseobacterium > Chryseobacterium sp. G0162. Next base: position 1,591,264 of record NZ_CP033922.1, read on the forward strand.
ACGGGTTATCTTTACAAAATTATTCAGGAAGGTTGTTTTTCCTGTTCCTGCTTTTCCTGTCAAGAATACGCTTCTGTTGGTATGTTCCAGTAATTTGACGAGTTCCTCCAAGGGATACAATTTTTATCAAAGATAAATTATAAAAATAAAGTAACATATAAAAAAAGAGACTGAACGCACTGGAACAATCTCTTAGTATCAATGATGTGATCTGTATTGCATTTTAATTATTCTGCAAACACCAATGCAAGATCTTGGCGATATTTCTGGCATCATCCACTCCTCTGTGGTGGGTGCCATCTAATTTAAATCCAAGTTCATTCAATGCTCTTTGCATTCCTACGCTTTTTCTTACCGTAGGATGAATTTCTCCAAATAATGTTTTGACATTGATATGGTCATCACTTAACGGATAATCCACATAAAATCTTCTGGCCTGATCCTGAAGCATATTCAGATCATAGTTTCCATAGCTTGCCCAGGTTAATTCTTCTGAATCGTATTCTGCTCTCAAAATGTCAAATGCATCATCCAGCATAATTCCCTCATTATCCAGCATATTTTGGGTAAGAGTGGTAAGTTCCGTACAGAACGGGCTCACTTTTGAATATTGAGGTTTTATTAAAATCCCTTCATTCTGGGAGACCTTTCCGGTTTTTGCATTCATAATACAAACGCCGATTTCGATGATCTCACTTTCCTGACCTCTTGGCGGACGGTTATCCCAACACGTGGCCTCAAGGTCTATAATAAGTATATTTTCTGTTGTTTTCATTGTTTTTTATTTAAGATTAAAAGATGGAAGTAACGTATGTCTTTGAATTTTCTTCTTCCATCCAAATTATTATTCCAAAATCTTATTCAGTATTTTGGCTGTATTGTAAGCATCGTCTGCGCCACTATGATGATTGCCATCGAAATCCATGTTTAGGTAATCCAGGGCTCTTTTCAGTCCTAGAGATTTATGCAGTCTGAAATGTCTTTTGAATTCGTACATTACATTCAGGTATTGCCCTGAAAAAGGATTTTCTATTCCAAGCCAGTCACTCTGTTCGATGATCTGTTCCCTATCGAAGTTTCCATATCCGGCCCAGGTGAGCGATTCAGTATCATATTCATCTCTGATCTTCGCACAGGCTTCTTCGAAATAGATTCCTTTTTCTTCTATCAGTTGTGGTGTAATCCCCGTTAGTTTTGAACAAAATCTATTGATTTCTGATCTTTCGGGAATGATATAAATGCTTTGTTTTTGAGAAATAGTATTGGATATCAGATCCAACTTACAAATTCCCATTTCGATAATATCTACTTTCTGTCCGATTGGAATCCTGTCGTTTTCCCAACAGGTTGCTTCCAAATCGACAATTATTATTTCATTCGTTGTTTTCATGGTTGTGTAAAATGTATTAATGAGGGCAAGGAGGTTCCTGAAATTTTCTCTTTACCCCAAAGCCCTCCTGCTCATCTACTCTCGAGGCCCAAACGGTGGTGTCCATTTTTTATTTTTCATGATTTCCTTAACTTCTTCGTAGGAAATCGGGTAAAAATCGTGGCAATCTACACCTACATCGAAACTCAACGCCATCTCATCATCCGGCAATGTTCCGTGTGAGTGCCCGTATAATTGCCAGACTCCACGGTGTGATCCATTCCAGGTACGCATGGCATAATGGAAGAGAATAATTTTCTGTTTCCCGTTTTGATTATCCGGTTCATCAATTCTCAGTTCGTGATAATCCCTGATGGAGGAAAATCTTTTAGGATACGTTAAAGCTGCGCCTTCATGATTACCTTTGATTAAATGGATGTTTCCGTTCAGTTGATCTAAGATTTCCTTTGTAAAATCCGGTTTTCCAAGACTGAGATCTCCTAAATGATACACTGTATCTCCAGGATTGACTCTCTCATTCCATCTTTTAATTAATTCTTCATTCATCTGGTCCAGAGACTCAAATGGTCTTTCTGAGAATCGTATAATATTCTCGTGACCAAAGTGATGGTCTGCTGTAAAAAATATATTGGGTTTCATTTTTTTATTTTTTTTGTTAGTTGTTCCTAAAACCACCCTGTTAAATCTGCGCACTTACCAACCCTCCAAAGAAGGGGAATTTTTACGTCTTCAACTGAGATTTTTGTAAAGGGGTACTAAGGCTTTTAATTTTGAAATGCTTTATAAAAAGCAGATTCAATTTCCAGTTGGTCGTTTTCAGTATATCTTCTTGAAAAATGGATCGGAACGGCTTCTTTCACCTTACATTCATTCATAATTTTTCCTGATGCAGAGGCAAAACTGTGATAATTGATCTTGGCGAACTCCTGATCCGTATCCTTGTAAAAGGTTTCAATATAGACTTTATCTGCATTATTGAAAACGGCTTTTATCTTTTTATAATTATCTTCATCTACAGCATGATCCATGATGACGCCTAATTTGTAACCTTCATTTATTGTCAACAAATGGAACAGATCCGATGCTTTATACAAGGTTTCTTCTATTTCAATTTCTTTTTCAAGATCATTATTTTCAAAAGCGGTTTTCAATTCACTGATCCATTTTCCTTTCCTAAAATCAGAGGCATTGTCATGAAAAGTCACTGAATCTTTTTCTTTAAACAGATACGCAATAGAATCTGTTTTGTGATCCAGAATAGCAAAATCAACATTTACATATTTATCTTCAAATAGAAAATTCTGTGTCTTTACATATTCAGCATTCCAGTAAGGAGGACGAAGCGTATAGATGTTGATTTCTTCTTTGGAAATAATTTCATGAATTTCGTATTCAATGGCATTTTCATCTATTAAGTTCCAGGTGTAGGATTTTAATCTTGCCTCAATTTGCTGATGGATATTTTTCGGTCCACAGATCACAACTTTTTCACCACTGCCAATCTGATGTCTGAAAATACCATCAAAGTTGGAAAAATGATCGATATGAGTATGACTGATGAATATTGCTGATATCGCCTGCGCTTCCTTTACTGTGAGTAAACTTGCTTCTCCACAATCACATACATAATGCTTTCCTGAATTAGGAATTTTTATTAATATACTGATGTCTTCTTTTAAAAGACTTTTTATTTCTGCTTGTAACATTTCTTTTCTTTTTTTAAAACCAGTCCATCAAAAATTCTTTGAGTTTTCGTCGCCTTTATTTTTCATGTCTTCAATTTAAATTTTTGTAAAAATTGAAAATTCCAAGTATTCCTCTGGGCTTGTGGTTATATTATACATAAAAAAGTTTCGGTAATACATTACCGAAACTAGACTTTAAGAGTCATTAACTCTTCTTTTATACAATCAATGACTAAAGAGTTCAACTTTTTGTTGATCCTTTTATGCTCATCTTTTTCTATGGTTGTGAAAACAGCTGGAAAATCTTTTTCAAAATCTTCTAAAATATCCTGTGCAAAAAGTCCTATCACTTTACCCATGATTTTGGGTTCAAATTCACCAATTTTGCTCACGACATTATTCAATCTGTTTGCTGTTACATATTGTTGAATCTCCCCCCAGATATTTTGAGCAGTTTCACTAAAATCAACCTGTTTTTGAGTAGCTTTTCTTTCTTTTTTTACCATTTTAGATTTTTCAATCCATTTTTCATTTTTATTTTTTAGAATGACTCTGGCTCCGTTTCCGAAATATTTGGTTTTTAAGGTCTTAATAATGGTTCCTTCACACATGTTGTTCATTTCCGGTAATCTTAACCAGGTTGGGATTTTAGAATTGAAAACATTCGGGAATCTTAAAGCTTCTTCTAAAGTTCCTTCAAACAAAGTTTTAGCATAGAAAAATCCGGTCTTCTCAAAAATTGAGTTGATGATATCTGTATCCAAATAAGTGACCCCATTCAACTTAATGTCAAATGCATAAAAATCGTTATACGGTGCATATTCAATTCCTTTTTGCACTTTTATCGCATTTTTTACGGGTTCTACTTCTTTATGATTGTAACTGCCACCGAATAATTCGCCGTAGATGACTACTGTCTCAACATTCGGGTATATTGTTTTCACTTTTTGAAACAAATTAATTACATTTTTTCTGTATTGTTCCAAAATCTGATGTGCATTGTAAAATTTTTCTTCTTTTTCAATAAAAGCTGTTCGTTTTGCGATCTTAATTTCCTTTCCGTCGGTAAAGAAAGAGAAATTAGCACCGTGAACTTTTTCCTGCACGATGAAAACCTCATCCCCAAAGCCCTGCAACCTGATCTGATCGATCATGCGGGTTTGGTAAGCATTTTCTATAGAGTTATATGTTTTGAAAATCATTTTTTTAGTTTTTAATCATTTCTGATTGGTTATTTCCCATTTGGGTAATGTGTCTTTGTGCATGAAGTGAGAGAAAATAAATGTACTCATAGACATTGATTTTCCCCAGATTATTCACGCTCATGGTCGTTTTATAGAGAACTCCTTCGCCATTTTTCATCAAATCCAGGTAATTCTGACATTGATAATACTGTTGAGTAATCAGGTTTCTGATCTCTCTTAAACTTCGTTCTCCTTTAGGCTCCATGTGTTCAGGTCTGATCCAATCAAAAGCACCATATTCCCCTACTTTTTCAAAATTTTCTTTGTTGAAACTGTAGTTTTAATTTCAGATTCCAGGTCGAGTTTTAAAGAATTTCGCATTGCCTTTTTTGAGCCTTTTTCAATAAGGATCAGCAAATAAAAATTTGTAAGATAGATATGCTCTAAAATCTGTTGAACTGACCAGCCTCCATTTGATGGCTGATAGTTCAGGGTTGTACCATCTTTATCAAACCATCCGTCAACCTCATTAAAACTAAGGCTGAGATGATTTCTAATCTCCTGGATATATCTGAAAATGTCCATTACAATTTTTTAAAGTTTTTTAAAAGTCTTTCAATATTCTCCTTTCCTACAGGATTCATGGAATGACAGTAGAATTTGGGTAGGTCTAAATAATGATCCATACAATATTCTATCAGCCATTTTGCACAATCGTAGCCTGTTTTTTCCACAAATTCACCGGTATCTGTTTTCAGATAATGTTCATCTGCAAGGTCATGGTCAAAAGAAATCATTTCCGGAAGTCCCTTTTCCAGGATTCTGTTGACAAACTGATCGTAATTTCGAACGATATGCCAATCTCTTCTGAGAAAAATATCCTGTTTGGTATAACGATATGCCTCAATCGGATATCGTATATCATCCAGAAATAATAGTCTTTTGATTATTTCCATTGCTTTATTATTCAACACTTAATCTTCATGAATCCAGTTTACTACTGTCTCCAAAAAATGTAATCTTACTTCTTCAAACCTTGTAATATTGGGAATATGATTAATCTCCAGTAAATGTTTATCCCCATTTTTCTGAACGATATAATCATTCGCAATGACATCCATTCCTATTTTATCTTTTAACATCAGGGTATCCTGTAAAAGTTCTGCATCCATTTCCATAAATTGGGCATCATCAGGATGTATGGATTTTAACCATGTTTCTCCTTCAAGCTTAATCTGCCAGGATTTTTCACCTATGTTTAAAATTCTTACGGCATCGCCTTCAAAATAAGGTTCCAGCACACTGTTTTCTGTACTTTCCCAACTTCCTGTAAACTTATGTTTGTTTTCTCCACAATGCCAGTTTCCCCACTTTGCCACCAACTCGGTATCTGTATTCACATAAGCTCCTGCAGAGATAAATCCTCTTTGGGAATTAAATTTTGAATACTTCATCGCTTTGGCAAGACAAGGAATTTTCAATCTACATTCGAGCATTCCATAAGCATTTGGAAAGCATGGGCCGTTCCAAAGTGCCAATCCTGAGATAAAATCAAGATCCTCTTCAAAAATCCCATGATAAACAACTTTATCTACCGGAAGCATTCCTACTCCCTGGGCTTTTTCCACATATAATGTTCCGTCTACTACTTTTATCATTGGGATGGATTGATGCCAGATCATAAGACCATCATAATGTTGTCGTATATATTCATATTCCTGTTCGTGTAAACCGATAACGGCTATTCTATTGTGAGTCATGTTTTTAGTTTTTTTGTGTTATTTTCTTAACACGTGATATATTTTGAAAAGCTAGTATTTAATACTTCGATAAATAAAGGCCGGAAGTTAGTATCATAACGTTAAAAACTTCCAGCCTCATTACACCATCATATCAGCACAGTTGGAACTTGCGAAGGCAAAAGGTTTTGCTTTAAACACATATCCCATTCCCAGAATGTATCCCATTGCATCTTTTAATGCTGCATTGGATTTAAAATCAGGATCGGTATTGATGTCTGCGTGTACCTCCATTTCTACTCCATAAGTATCCAATACAGAACAAATTGCGTAAGCAATTTCAACAGATTTGTTGACTTCATTCAGCATTCGCTCTTTAATACTGATGGTCTGTATTTCTCTTTCTTTTCTGATAAAGGTAAACGCTCCTTTTCCTTCACGAATAAATACTACTGCCGTAGCATAATTAATAGCTTCTCCATATACGTGAGAGTCTGATCCCACACATACTTTCAGACGATGTCCGTTTGCCTGTTCGCGAATAATGGCTTCTTCTACCAGCTGTGTGATAGAATGTTGGAAAAATTTTCCTTTCATATTCTGCCATGTTTGTTGTTGCGTTTCCATTTTTTTACATATTTAAGTTCTATACTTTTTATAATTCATAAATCATTATTGATTATTCACTTTCTGCACTCCGAACTGGACTCGAACCAATACCATCAGTTTTGGAGACTGAGATGCTACCATTACAATATCAGAGTAAATGTTGTTAATTCATTAGGACTCGAACCTAAACTCCAAGAATCAAAATCTTGTGTGCTGACCAATTACACTATGAATCAGATTAATTCATGAGCAATAAGTAATAGATAATGAGGAATGTTTAAAAACAATCAAGTATCAAAGATCACTCATTATATTACTTATCGTTCATGTTCTTGCGGAACAGACAGGAATTGAACCTGTACCTTTAGTTTTTCAGACTAACGTGCACACCAAGTACACCACTCTTCCCTATTTTATGAGTAATAAGCAATTAGTGATGAGTAATGATGAAAACTAATTTTCTATCATTCATTACTTATGATTCATTACTTATTTTTCATTATAAAAAGTAAAAGGTTGTCTGTTTTTATTGACTAAAGATCTTCTACGCTTGACAAGCCTTTTCTCTTTTCTTCATTTTGTGTGAATGGCAACTGGCCAATATTTTTTTAAATCTGAACTTTCATGGTATTATATCAATTATGTATTGACCAGTCATTCACATCCAGTACTCTATAAGGGAATCGAACCCTTGTTTTCTGCTCGAAAGGCAGGCGTCCTTACCGTTAGACGAATAGAGCGTTTTTATAAGCAATGAGTAAGTGATACTATTTTATATTATTAATTACTTATTGCCCATTATCCATTATAAAAAGAATAAGCTTGTCTTTAAATTTGCTTAACAAAAAGATCTTCTACGCTTGACAAGCCTTTCTTTCGAAAATTATATTGAGCATTTAATATTTTCTTGACCTACTGACTAGGAATCGAACCTAAACAACAAGAGTATATTTCCTGCATGCTGCCATTACATTATCAGCGGTTGGGTGGAAGTAGTAGGATTCGAACCTACTCAGCAATGAAGCAACAGATTTACAGTCTGCCCCGACTCTCCAACTTCGGCGTACTTCCGGATTTCTTTATGAGTAATGAGTAATTGATGATGGCTAATTTATCATTCATTGCTTATTGCCCATTACTTATAAAAAGAAAAAGCCTGTCTGTATTTTGTGTTTTGGCTTAAAGATCTTCTGCGCTTGACAGACATTTTCTTTTCTTAATAAAGGATATTTTTAGCTATAATTAATGAATGATAGTTGATGGATCATCTTCTAACATTACAATTTCCAGCTTTACATTGAGATGGTTATGGGATTCAAACCCACTCAGCTTACGCAACGGTTTTGCAGACCGCCCCGACTCTTCCACTTCGGCGAACCATCAGATTTTAACATGAGGAATAAGCAAGAGGTAATGAATAATTTTTGATGCTTATTATTCAAAAAAACAAAGTCTGTCTATATTTTTGCTTGATATAAGAACTTCTGCGCTTGACAGACTTTATTTTTACCTAAAATTGTATTAATCATATTTTTCTTTCACTTGTAACTTTTTTATTGAGAAAGAAAAAGTTTGTCTGTATTTTCTTGTGTTTTTTTGATGTAAAGATCTTCTGCTCTTGACAAACTTTATTTTTCTCCTGAAACAATTAACATTTAGTTACTGCGATTCCGGGAAGATTCGAACTTCCAACTTCTGGTTTAACAGACCAGCGCTCTACCATTGAGCTACAAAATCTTTTGTACGGGAAGAGGGATTCGAACCCTCAGCGCCTTGATCCTAAATCAAGTGTGTCTACCGTTCCACCATTCCCGCAGCGGTTTTATGAATAATGAGTAATTGGTGATGAGTAATATTGAAAACTACTTTCTATGCATTATTGCTTATTACTCATTATTGATTACTTATCATTTCGTCTGGAAAGCAAGATTCGAACTTGCGACCTCCCGCGTCCAAGACGGGTAAACAACCACCGTTATCTTTCCAGTTTTACAGATTCACTTCAATTCTTTTCCGGGAGACAGCCGGAGCAAAACTTTCTACGAATCTTTGCGGTCTATGCGAGAATCGAACTCGCAGTGCCCAAGAGACAGTCGGGCAGGTTACCATTACCTCAATAGACCATTTTGTGATTCCGAAAGGATTCGAACCTCTAACCCTGGGTTTAGAAAACCCATGCTCTATCCGGTTGAGCTACGGAACCGTTTGGTAATCCCAGAAAGATTTGAACTTTCAACCCCCGGTTTAAAAGACCGGTGCTCTAACCATTTGAGCTATGAGATTTTATATTTTGGGTATCTTCGGGGATCGAACCCTGTTCTCCGGTTCCACAGACCGGCGCTTTACCAAATAAGCTAAAGAAACCATAAAAAAAAGCGCCTCTTTTCGGGAGGCGCTTCATATTTTTTAACGTGAAAGATCATTAGCTGACCCACGTATATAAGCACCTTTTATCCACAAATTCACAATCATAAGCACACACTGTCCCTGTCGGCTCCTGTCCGAATAGTCTTGAATATTGATTGAGTATGTTATGAAATTGTTTCATTTTATTTTTGTTTGTTTCTAAATTATTTTTTGTTGAATCCTGAAAACCTGTTGCTTTCAATTTTCGGTTGCAAAGTAAATATGATTTTTTGGAATCTGCAAATAAATTTTAAAATTAAATTATTGATAATCAATTAATTACATGTAAAATTAAGAATAAGCGATTTCTGTCCGCAATCTTTTGCAGATATCTTAATTACCTAAATGACTGTCTCTCATTGGGTTACTTATCACTCTATTTTATCGTATTAAAGTTGCATTGTTAATTAAAAAATTTTCATGTTTATGGTTATTTTTTTTCATTCTAAATAATTTCTGACCTAAAAAACAAAAAACGCCTCGAAAAATCGAGGCGTTTCTGTTGTATTTTGATTAATTTTTTACAAGTTTATAGTAAATAATTTCCAAAGTCAGCACATTTCGCCTCATTCCATACCCCTTCATCATATCCTAATAATCCTTTATTAGAAGGACTTTCGAATAGTTCTGCATTGATATGTGCTCTTTGTATTGTCATAATTTTCTGGTGCAAAGATAAATCTTTTTTGTTATTTTTTATAATTCTCACATGGAAGAGTAATAAAAAAAGGATTCTATGATTGCTTTTAACGGCTGAATTATGTGCTTTTGAAACACAGAGTTTTACTCTATTTCTTCATCGAGTTTTCAAGTTGCATGAATAGCTCACCCTGATAATCATAAAGACTTTTGTGTTCCGATGTTGCAATAATAACTACTTCTTTAGCTTCCATTAATGAAAATGCAGGAAATTTTTCCTTAATATCTTTTTTACGGCATACCATAGAGATTTTCCTTTTGATATCATTCTCTGTACAATTTCAAAGGGACTTTTTATTGTCATATTTATATTGGATATATTTAAATATATTATCCATTTTATTTTTACCCTTTAATTTCTAAACATTTTATTTCTTCCGGTCTTAAATCTTGAGATATCTTTAAGGATCACTTCATCTTTAGGATTGAAATGTTTCAACTCGTTAACAATTTCTGAACGGCTTTCTACTTTTTCAGCAACGATCTCATAAGCTATTTTTCTTGTAACATACTGTAACTTGGGATCTTTCTTAAACTCATGCTTCATTGCTTCCAGATAGGTGAGTTTTTTATAGGCCGGAGTTTTTTCATACATCGCCTGTATTTCCGTTTCCAGTTTTGTACTATCAAAAATATTCGCAAAATAGTTATTCAAACAGTTGAAGGCATCTTTATCTTCTTCCCATCCTTTTAATAATACTTTTTGGGCATCTTCCGGCTTTTCCATTTTCTTCCGATATACCAGTGACGCTTTTACCATTTGATTATTGGCTGTATAGTCATCTGCTACCATTTGATAATAAGTATGGGCATTTTTCAGATCATTGATTTCTTTATAAAGATCCCCTACTTTTTCTTTCTGCTCCATTTCTTTGTACAGATCAATTGCTTTTTTGTATTGTTTTGCCTTTTCGTAACAATTCGCAGCATCGGATTTACTTTTTAGTTTTTTAAGATATATTGCAGCTGCCTCGTTATAAAATCCGCCATCTTCCAAGGTCTTTGCCCCTCTGTAATAATCCTGCAGGAGATTCATATATACTTTTGCTGCTTTCTTGTAATCTTTTTCGGCAAGATATTTTTGGGCAAGGTCTTCATATTTACTTCGAATCCTGTCAAATAAAGAATTCTCCAGATAGAAACTTCCTCCGCCTGCACCTCCTCTTCTTGAATTCTGCTTACTTTGTTCTTTATCCTTTAAAGTGGCAATCACCATAAGGATAATAAATGCTACAATTAAAAAGATTACCAGAGTTCCTACTACACTCCAAAAACTCTCATGGAACAGCTGGGCTACGATTCCGATGATCTTAAACATGGCCAGCAGAACAAAGGCAGCCATGAATTTGTCTATAAATTTCTGTTTATTCATCATCATCGTTTTTTAAAATGGTCTTATCCTCTCTGAACAAACGGTAAAGCAATAGCATCACCCCAATAGCAAGCACCCAAACAAACCAATTATAGCCAAACATTTTCACTAATGGATAAAAAAGATATACCAGCATCGCTACCAGGATAGCCACCAAAAGAAATTTAACCCAGCCCGGAACATTATCTCCACCCAGATTTAATGATTTATTTTTAAACAGAAAGGAATACAATCCAACTGCTGCAATCATCAGAATCACCATGTATAATATATCAGAAATGGGAGTGTCTTTCTTCAGCGAGTTACCCCCTGATTCTACCCCTTTGACTTTGGAATCTTTGATGGTAGATGGAGGTGGCATATCAGCCATATCAATAGTTCCATAGAGTTTTCCTAAAGAGTCCTGCATCAGAACCTGCTTTTTCTTTAAAAGGTATTTTACTACCTCTCCGTTTACCGGTTTTCCTTTGGTATATTGTTTTAAAGAATCTGAAATTTTACGTTTCAGTACTTCACTTCTTTCTTTTATATGCTTTGTTATTCTCTTGGTATAAATAATTTTAAGCGAATCCCTGCTTTGCTGCTCTTTATTGCTAAGCTTTTGAATATCATGACCTATTTCATTGACCTCTCTTCCCCCTTTCTTTTTGTATTCTTCTTTTTCTTTTTTTGTTTTACTTTCCTGCAGCCCAGCGTTCAGGAGTTCATTGGACAAGCTTTTCCTTTGTTTGTAGTACATGGAGTCTATCTTCATATCTATTTCAGAGACTCCTGAATGAAAAGCAATCATATCTGAAGGAGCTTTTACAGCATCTGTTACAATAGTTCCTGAGGATTCCTGATCTCCTTCCTGCCGGGGCTTATCTTGATTGGATGGGAAAGCTATTTTTAAAACAATTGCAATGACAATAACGGCCCAGAATATTCTGCGGAAATTTCTAGTACTGGTGCTTTCCTGTTTACCATCAGCTCCTCCGCCAAACAATCCTTCCAGCCAGGTAAATTTACTAAACCCATCTCCTCTGGAGGTTCCCAGAATATCCAATGGAACCCCCAACTCGATAGCTCTTTCTGGGTATTTTTCTATGTATTTTAAGTATTTTTCAATTTCTTTTTTATTTCCGGCCATTACTTTTTTCAGGTCAAACGGCAGGCTGTTCATCCATTCTTCCTCGGTCTGGGGTTTCTGCAATGCTTCGAGCATTTTTTCATCATCCATTTCCACCGTATAGCTTTCTATGGTTTGAGGAATTTTAACACCGTTCAAAGGTTTTCTGATATTGGTTTCTATTTTCCCTGCCTCCTGAATCAATTCAATCCAATCCACCTGTTCTGATAATTTTACCAACCCAAAATCAGGATGCATTATGAGAAAATCTGAATCTATCGTACTCCAGTCTTCCGGATTAATCTTGGGGTAAAATGTTGTATTCTCCGGAATAAAAAGTTTGTTATCTACCTGTTGGAAGTAAGCGTTCCTTCCAATTTCCTGCGGAGCATTATCATGAAATATAAGAAAACATCCATACAACACGTTGGGACTATTAGTCGGAACAGCGTAAGATTTTATTCCGTCCAGCCTGATTCCTAAATTTTCCATCTCCTGAAGCCATACCAAAGGTGAAGAACCTTTTATCAAAAGTCCTTTTTTAGGGTATACATTTTTCGGGAAAGGTTTTATTCTAAGCTCCATAATCCAAGATCTGTTCTATAAACGGCTTTACATATTGATTATACATCTCGTCCATGGTTCTCACCTTTAATAAAGTATGTTCCGGAAGATAGTATTCTGATCCGCCAAACTCTGTATAGGTAGCCAGAGCCAGGAAGCCATAGGCTGTGGTAGGGATATAAAACTCTTCAATTCCTTTGTTGCTGCTCCTGAAGGTCAACATTCCTCGGGAATCTGCAATAACCTCGCTTCCGTCAGGAAAAGTGTATTTATTTTTATTCTGTTCCGCAAAAACCTTAATATCATATCTGTTTTTATAAAGATTCAGGGTATTTTCATATACACTACTGATTTCAAATCCTGAAAAAACCAGATTATCATGGGCATTAATACCGATTTTATTAAAATTACCAATAATTTTTAATCCACTCCGGTTTAACTTGGCTACTTCCGTATTTACTTTTGTGGTGTTTTTATCTATATCATCGTACTTGTTATCAAGAGGCTCTACAGAGGTATTTCCTTCAATATTTATTTTATAAAGTAAAGGATTGTTAAAATGGTGAAGATAGAAGCTTTTCCCAAAATAGATCAGTTCATAGTCTTCAGGAATATTCAATCCGGTGACATTGATCTCAGAATATTCTCTTGTATTTACATTAAGTTTAGATACTAATTTTCTGGAAGGCTGATATTGACAGAGGATAAAATGCTGCTGCTTATTTTTTGCCAGAGCAAACTGCCCGGTTGGCTTTACAGAAATATCTTCAATCATTACTTCACAACCATGATAGGTTTTATAATAATCATAGGAATGTCTATCGTAATAATTATCGGAAAGATAAGTTTTCAACAATTGTTTTTTTGAACTCAGAATAAAAAACTCTCCTTCGTATAAAAACTGGGCAATCTTATTAACCGGTGTCGGAAACAGGATCGGATAATTCAATGGAAGATCAGTTTTCTTTCCATTTGAATTACTTTCTGCTCTTTTTTGCTGCGGCGGATTGGCCCACAATTCATGAAGGGGAAGTCTTATTTTCTGGATATGTTTCCGTACTCCTTTATGATGTTTATAAAAATTAATTTCTCCATCTGAAGTGGTAGCCACCAAAAACTTAAGTCTGTCTCTATTCTGATTGACTACTCTCTGGATTTTTTCATCTTCAAAATTTTCCTGATGGGTAATGAAAAATACTTCGATATCTTTTTGGGGATACTCGTCCTTAAAAAACTTATCCAATGCTTCTGAAACCTCCAATACCGGGCTGACCTGATTAAGATTTTCAATTACAGCTTCCACTTTATTCAAAGAAATAGGGATTGCAGCCTGCCCCAATGCCATCACTTTACATTCAGAATGCGCTTTGGGATGCTTGATGATCGCAATAGCTGATGCAAACGCCAATACTTTCGGGGTTCCCCAGTTTCTGAGGGAAGTATCAATCAGAATAATTCTTTCAAAAATATTTTCTTCAGGCGGTATTTCTCTTTGAATATATAGAGCTTCACTATTGGCCACACGGTTCATGAATATATCTTCATCATTGGCAAATTCTGACAAAAGCATTCTATGAAAATCTCCTTTATTGGTCATATCGGAAATTCCTCCTATAGGCTGTTCTCCCGGAGAAAGGTGTCTCATTGGAATTTTCAGTCCGCTCCAGATCCTTTTAATCAGGCTTCCTATCTGGAATGTTTTCGGCTCATTAATCAATTCTCTGATAAAGTCTTTATTTGTATCTGCAGTAGCATCTTCTTCTACAACCTCATCATTCAATTCAGGTTCTTCAATTAACCCTTTCATAGCATCAATGATTGATTGTACGGTGGGAAATTTTTGGTTGAGATCTATTGCTGTCAGGTCCTTATTCAAAACTGATGGTCCTGCATGCTGTTTTTCTGCACTTACAGCCAGTTCTTGGGGCCTTTTATAATAAATTCTTAAATGAGCTTCAGCCTGTAAGGAAGATATTCTGTTGTGACTATCTTTAAATAAGGTCTGTAGCAGTACAATTTTGTTTTGTTTCTGTTTGTAAAGCCTGGGAAGCGCTTTTATTTTTTCAAGAAATTCGATCTCTCTTTCAGCATTGAAATCAAAGTTCCCCATGCTGTAAAAATCTGCAGTATATCTTAAAGGACCCGCAAAGTCTGTATAACCTTCCTGCATTGCATATAAAACCATCAGTAAAGCACCGAATGGTGGCCATCCCTGCGGCTGAAGTTCTTTAAGAATCTCAATAATATAAGGTCTGTAAGCGATAGCCCCTACTCCAGGAATGGAGAGGAGGTTATTGTCATTATATCCGGAATCTCCGGGAACATCTTCATCAGTTTTCCATTCCCAGAAATAATTTTCATAGGACTGAAAATAGGCCTTTAATTCCATTCTCTTGATTTTTCAGTAAGACGAAATGAGCTTACAGACAAGGGTTGAAAATCAGCTTTCTTTATGGAAAGATAATTTCCATTCTCATCCCATAAAAGCCATCCGTCTGACTCTTTATTATATTTCTGCTGTAAGAATTTGCTAAGATTTTTAAACTCAAAATCAAAACCGGAAGGCAAAAGATGTCCGTCTTTTGTCCAATATGTTTTTCCCGGCAGACTTAATAACGGAGTTCCTAAAAAAAGAGCTTTATCTTCCATTACAGTCCAGTCTATTTTTTCCAGTCTGAATTTTGGCAGTGTCACAATACTCTCTTTGATCTCTGTAATGATGCTTATCAGAGCAATGACCGGATGTTCTTCATCACTTTTCTTTAACCTGATATGGACTTTTTCGCTAATTCCGAAATAGTTTTGATTAGAGGCAGGAAAAGTAAGGCGTAATGCTTTATCAATTGGTGTCCAAAGCAATCCTGTTCTCATCTTTTTACGGGGAACCAATGCTTCTTTTTTAAATAAAAGCCCATCCCGGAGTTCGTACAGCAAAAAGTTAGGCAGCTGATGAAGTTCTGAAGCCAATGTCTGTTCCTCAGTAAAACCTTTAAGCCATATAATTTCATCATCCGTTGCAACATGAACGTTCTTCCAGTCTCGTATAGAGCCTAGATAATCTTCATCGGTACGGGGTAGTTCTGCCCAGAATTCTTTTATATCGTCTGAAGAATTTTCTGCCATAAGCTTTCAATTTCTTGCTGAATGTATTGCTTTTGTTCAGGGTTTCTGATCCAGTCACAGCGTGTCTGAAGGTATCTCAGTTTATCTTTGATTACGTTTTGCTCTTCAAAGCTTAGCGATCCCTGATTCCATTTATCAACCAATATTTTTACATCCTTCATTACTTCTTCCGGGTTAGGAGTTTTATTCTGCATGGCTTGAGGATGGGAATGCGGATGATCGTCTTTCTCAATGGTTCTGTTAATGATCCCTTCCAGAATTTCAATCTGCTCTTCTGTATCCCAGATATGTTTTAAAACCCATAGATCCGAAAGAACGGCTTCACTTCTTCCACAAATCAAAGCACTTGCTGCGATGAGGTTCTGAAGTTTGACAGCTCTACGGTCTGAAATGGCAATTCCGGTATTTCGTAAGCTCATAATGGTATTCAGATATACTTCATAGATAGGTTTTAAATCTATCTTTTTACACAGGTTCTGAAGTTCTCTGATCTCATTAGCATGAATTTCCGGAACTTCTGTTTCTTCTTCGTTTTCCAGTTTTCTTCCTGCTAAAAGTACCTGTTGTAGAAGCTCCGGGTTGACATAATCAACATTGATTCTAATCAGGAAACGATCAAATAACGCATTCAAAGCTTCATCTTCCGGAAGAGCGTTACTTGCTCCTACAAACATTAAAGCAGGTAAACGCTTTGTTTCTTTTCCTCTTTTGAAGATCTTTTCGTTAAGAGCCATCAAAAGTGAATTCAAAATAGCAGAATTAGCGTTGAAGATCTCATCCAGGAACACCATCGAGGCTTCCGGCATCATTCCTTCTGTATTGGTGAGAAGTTCTCCTTCTTTTAATTTTCTGATATCAAAAGGACCGAATATTTCATTCGGCTCTGTGAAACGGGTTAATAGGTATTCAAAATTCTTTCCGTCTTTTACTGTTTTTGCCAATGTTCTTACTATGGCTGATTTTGCAGTTCCGGGAGGACCATATAAAAAAGCATTTTCTCTTGCCAAAAGGCAGATTCCCAGCAGGTCCACCACATCATTTTTCCCTACGAAAGTATCTTTTACGTAGTTGAGAACCGTATTGAGTTTATTAATATGCTGCATCATTGATTTTCTTCAGTTATAATTTTTAATTCTCTCCAGAATGCATCCTTATACATTCCAAATTCTGCAATTAGCAGTGTATTAATGAACGGAATTTCCGCTAGTTTGTAATCTTTTTTTTCTACAATTCTTTCCAGATATAATTTCCGGTACGTTTTATCTTTCAGTTCTTCTTCCCAGTTTACTTGCTTCAGATCAAGATCATACCCTATGGCTGAATAATGAAATTCTGTCAGAATATCTTCAAGTATTTTAATAAGTGGATCTTCGGGATCTAATGCATGCAGAGCCATCATCACATCAGGGAGAAACCTTAATGATAAATCGGCAGATAAAATGGAAGGAATATCTCTTGTCCCCTTAAACTTTGGAACAAGACTTTCAAGGTTATTGGCTGTCTTTTCCCTTATCAGATACAATTGTGCACTATGATACAGCACTTTTGCCGCCCAAACAGCGGTTGTTTTATTACAGATTATCTGATCGGACAGAAACTCCAGTCTTTCTTTTTCAAATTCTGCTTCTAAATACACTTCTGCTTCCTCTTCCTCTTTTAGGGAAATGGTCTGGATATTGGAAAAAAGAGTGATACATTCATTCTTCCTCAGCAAAAATATGGTATCTAAAAATGGTGATTTGGTTTCCATCATCTAACAAAAATAGAATTATTTCGTTGAGAATAAAATTTTTAAAGAAAGGATTACTATTAAATTATGGCGACGATGAAAAAAAACACTTTTTGTGGACATGAAAGTACGAGCTTTACTTTTAAAAATCTGTTGATGTTGGAAAATGCAGAGGAAAGTTTTTTCCTTTTTCCATGCCTTAAGGCAAAAGTATTTTATCTGCGATACATATATTTGTAACCACGAATTCACGAATGATTTTATTCGTGAATTCGTGGCATTATAACGGTCTAATTGCTGAAAATTGTTGATTTTCTTGGGCCTTAAAATAGGTATAATACTATTCAAAACCTCTTTACGTTTTCCAACAAAGAGGTTCTATCAAAAGTAAGAGATTGCTTCGTCGCAATGACAGGTTAGGCTACTATTTCAATGATGTTATTTTCAGGATCGATAATGACGCTTTCATAATATCCATCACCTGTTGTTCTGGGTTCACCAGCAATGGTATAACCGTCTTTTCTTAAGGTTTCTGTAAGCTCATTTACTTTTTCTTTGCTTCCTGCGGAGAACGCCAAATGAATGATTCCAAACTGTTGGGATTCATAGGAGTTTTCACTTGCTGAAAGATCCGGCCTGGTCATAATTTCAAGACGGCACCCATTCTCAAAACTGAGAAAATAAGATTGAAATTTTTTGACCGGATTACAATATTTTTCATTGGATACCGCTTCAAAATATTTTTCATAAAATGCTCTGGTCTTTTCAAGGTCTTTTACCCAAACAGCAATATGTTCTATTTTCATTTTTTTAATTTTAATATGATTACTCTCGCAAAAGTAAGCTGAACAGCCAGGCTATATCTGCTCTCTGTTATTCTATCTTTGTTCTGTATTTACCTGTTTTATTTTTTCATTTCAAGGTGTGCATTTTTTTAAAACAGACTAAAAAATAAAAACACTAAGACTTGTGTTCGAAAGCAATAAACAAAACACTTATATACAACTATTTACCTATTACATTCTTATAAAACACCTGTCTCATTTCAATTCTCATAATGATGAGGTCAATATAAAAGTTATTATCTTTGTGCCATTCAAAATTAAATTATGAGTATTCACATCAGTGCTAAAAAAGGAGAAATTGCTAAAGTAGTATTGCAGCCGGGGGATCCGCTTCGTGCACAGTATATTGCTGAAAATTATTTAGAAAATGCAAAACTGGTAAGCAAAACCAGAGGTATCTTTTATTATACAGGTCTTTACAAAGGTAAAGAAATCACTGTAGGAGCTAGTGGAATGGGATTCCCAAGTATCGGGATCTATTCTTTTGAGTTATTTACAGAATATGAGGTAGACACGATCATCAGAATCGGAACTTGTGGAGCTTACAATACAGACCTTAAGCTTTTTGATATTTTAAATATTGAAAATGCTGCCAGCGAAAGTACCTATGCTAAATATGCATGGGGAATTGAAGGAGACATCCTTCCTCACCAAGGAAATATCTTCAATACAATCAATGAAACTTCTAAAGAGTTATCTATAGATGCTAAAGCGATCAATATCCACAGTAGTGATATTTTCTACAGAAAAGATCCAAACACTCCTGAAATTGCTACAAGATATAACTGTCCTGCTGTAGAAATGGAAGCTTTCGGATTGTTTGCAAATGCTCAGCACTTAGGTAAAAATGCAGCTACGATTCTTACCGTAACTGATATTATCCCAACTCATGAGAAAATTTCTGCTGACGAAAGAGAAACTGCCTTGAAGCCAATGATGGAACTAGCACTGGAGTCTGCAATCAAGAGTTTATAAGAAAAGGATAAAAGGCAAATTTGCTGGTTACCCTTTCAACACTATAATTAAAAAGAGCTTTACTGAATCAGTAGAGCTCTTTTTTATAGTCTGAAAAATTTTCTGGCAGTTTCTGTAGTTTTATCTGCTACTTCAGCAATGCTGATCTTCTTCAAATGGGCAATAGTTTGCGCCACATAGGGCAAAAAGGAAGGTTCATTTCTTCTGTTCTGCATCCTTGGCATATTCTTCGGAAGCATGAATGGTGCATCGGTTTCAATCATCATTCTATCCAGAGGAACATAACGAATCACCTCTTCCAAATGTTTAAATCTTTTCTCATCACTGATGGCTCCGGTAAATCCCAGATAAAATCCTTTGTCCAGATAAGTTTTGGCTTCATCAAGTGTTCCTGTAAAGCAGTGTACAACAGCTTTCGGTAATTGAGAAAGATAATCATCCGTAATTTCATTAAATCTTTTAAAGGCTAATCTTTCATGAAGAAAAAGAGGTTTATCAACGTCTATCGCCAGTTCCAATTGAGCTTTATAGCACTTTTCCTGCATGGACCTTGGTGAAAAATCGCGGTCGAAATCTAATCCGCACTCACCTACTGAAATCACATGATCCTGCTTTAACAGCTTTCTAAGTTCATTCATGCTTTCATGATTAAAAGACTTTGCATCATGGGGATGAATTCCTGCTGTTGAAAATAAAATATCAGGATATTCCTCTGCAATTTCTGAAGATTCTTTGCTTCCACGGACGCTTGTTCCGGTGAGGATCATATAATCTACTCCGTTATCCAAAGCTCTGTTAATGATTTCTTCTTGTTCGTTGTAGAACTGTTTATTGGTCAGGTTAATGCCAATATCAATGTATGTATTCATTGGTTTAAAATTTTTGTTTTACTTTTTTATCTATCTTCTAATAAGGTTACTTATTTTTTTTAGAAAAATGCACGGCAAAATTATTTATAAGAAACGCAATCTTTTTGCGTAGTAAAAAGATGAGTTGGAAATTGGGAGATAGAAATTACAAAAATTTATAGTGGACCTCTATTTTTTAATGTGATTATTAGAAGTTACGAGACAAAAATAACTTCCAGCTTTTTTATTCATTGATGAATTTTTCAAGAAATCCAATCAGTTTCTTTCCTCCATGACTCCAACGAATTCCGTGGCCTTCTTTTTCCCTTATTTCAAAGACAAATTCGTGCTTATAGTGGAAGAAAACATTCCACCAGGTTTTATTTTCAAGGATATAGTGAATTTTCTTCATTACTTTTTCCTGTTTTTGCTGGTTATTTCCTTTCACTTCACCCCAAAAATCATCGTCCATTCTTCCGGTATGTTTTTCCCAGGCACGCTGGGCAATAGTAATTTCTTCATTAAAAGGTTCCTGGCAGGCTTCGATCAAAATAGAAGTCAGTGGTGGAACAGCATTTTCGTCCCGAATACTTGCAGAAGTCAGTCTTTGTCCCAAAACAATAAGCCAGTTTTCAAATGGAATACCTTCCAACTGTTTTGCTTTATCCTCATCCGTATTGTTATTCTTAATAATATTGATAAATTGGTTAAAAATATCTTCCCTATTTATCTCAATTTCTTCATTAAAATAAGGGAGATTCCACTCCAACTTCTTATCCTGAAATTTCTGAATATTATCGGACAAACTTTTTAAATGCTCTTCTGCTAAAATAGCCTGATACTTTTCCTTCCAGTCCTCTGAAATCCATACCATATATTGTTCGAACTTATTCATCATAACATTGTATCAGATTAACGAACAGACTTTCTTCTTTAATGAGATAACCAATAAGATTAAACCATTCTTTACAGTGATCCAGAATCCAGGCATCTGAGGAAATAATGATTCCGGAACTCTCTGCCAGAAATTTATCCGGGCTGTATTGTAGTTCAACTTCCCAGTTAAGTTGATTTTCAACAGCAAAGTCAAGAACGATCTGCTTAATTCTTCCACTATTGGAAACCGGCTGATCAAAAATCCAGTCCAATTTCTGAACCTGAGCTTTTTGAAAAAATGCAGCCACAAGTCCTATTGCTCTTTCTGTTTGATTTACCCGTTTATATGTTCCATGCACTCCGGAAAGATCCCGAAAACAACCATCCACCCCTTCAAAAATATAGGCTTCCGACAACAGACTTTCCAACAGAATCAATACATTGAAGCCATCAAGATATACGGTTTTATCTTTCAGATCTGAAAGATTCAATTGTTTTAGTCTTCTGTTATGAATTTGTCCATCAGATGCTGAAGCTCCACGAATCACCTGTATCTGTCGTGTTTTTAATCTATATCTGTTTCCTACAAGGTCAGATGCGGCTTTTTCCGCATACCCTCTTGTCAAAAGATACTGCATATCCTGAACTGCCAGCTTCAGCTTGCTGATCTGCTTTTCTGAACCGAACAGAGTGTCATCACCTGTGTTTTTTCCGCGGTTTCTGTTATTCATACTCAAAAATAGAATTTTTAAAGGTAAATCTCTACAGATTTTGCTGATCACGCAGATCTTTCTACAACCATATGTAAAACATGTGGGATCTATGGGAGATAAAATTTAAAGTGGCTCTATACAATTTTACATCACTTTCATTGACTACGTCGAATCTTCGATTTCTGACGAAGGAAGAATATCATAATATCGCTTAGATTCTTCATTTCACTTCTGAACTACGTTCGCAGACCTTCAGCCTGTATTCAGAATGACGGAGTCATAGTAATAAGATAACCGCATTAGTGTAAAATTGTATATAATTACCAAATTTAAAATATATTTTCTGACACTTAAGTTATTTGAAGCATAAGCATTGTGAGAAAATCTGATGGCTCCTGAAGCCTATATTCTTCATGATGCCTTAACAGGTTACCTCAACGATGAATCAGCGGAACAAATCAGAAGCCGGGCGGCACTAGCCTATTCAAAATACCAAAAATGCAGTATCAAAGCAGCAAGAAACCTATTGGTGACAAGCTGGTAATTTCAATCAATTCAACACTTTATCGGTTATATTTTTTACAACAAAAGAGATATTTCATACAAAGATTTTGATAGGTAATAAAGATAAGTTTGCAAAGACTTAAAAATACCCTTATGAATACACTGAAAAAATTATGTTATCTGTCTGCAGCGATATTTTTATCTGCTTCTTTCGTTTCATGTTCAAGCGATGATAACGAAATTGTTATTGAACAACAGACTCCCTCACAAGTTCTATCTTCTACTCCCTGGGAAACGACAGGAGCTAAGGATAAAAACGGTAGTAACGTAGCATTAACAGACGCCAGCGTAGCTGGTTATGTAGGATTTGCTTACTTTAAAGCGGACGGAAACTTTACTATTTACAGTTTGACTGATGTTTTGAGATCAAGGGGAACATGGTCTGTAGATGCTCAGGGGAAAACGAGAACCATTACAGCGTTAAACCCGGATGCAACAACCATTTTCACACGTGATGTTGAAATTCTTGTTTTAAACAGAAATGAATTTACATACAGAATCCGCCCTAATGCTGCCGATCTATCTGTATATTATGACATCATCCATACGAGAACTCCTCATGCTGAACCTAAAAACGGACAACTTACATTAGCTTCTACCCCATGGAAGACTACAGGTGCTAAAGATAACAGTGGAGCCAATGTAGCTTTAGATAATTCCGCGGTGGCTGGTTATGTAGGATATTCTTACTTCAAAGCCAACGGAACTTTTAAAATTTTTGGATTAAATGATGTCTTAAGATCTCAGGGAACATGGTCAATTTCTCCTGATGGGAAGACAAGAACACTTGTTGCTTTAGATGCTAACGGTAATGTACTTTTCACCCGTACTGTAGAGATTCTTGTGTTGAACGAAACTACGTTTACTTACAGAATTACTCCTGATGCAAACACACCAACTGTATTTTATGATATCATTCATACAAATGATCCTGCTCACAAAGAACCTCAATAGTGTTTTTTTATTATAAGAAAAACCTGCTCGATATGGGCAGGTTTTAATTTTATGTAGTAAGCTATTTTCATTTTGAATAGAGATACTTCATTCAGTATGACAGTAGCTTTTTATTTACATTTAGATAAGGTATTGGTTATTACCAGTATTCTTCCCACCATTTTTTCCAGGTTACATTGCCCAACTGATCCAGATCTACTTTTTCACCGATAACAGGTAAGGTAATTGGCTGATTGTTATCTTCTGCATTTTTAGCGGCCAGCTCTACCGGCTCAAACCATGCATGCTGAGACAGCTTGAACTTTGAATGATGTACCGGCATAAAGTTTTTTGCTTTCAATTCTTTAACTTCTC